>CAXMUQ010000195.1:0-5659 GCA_964196605.1 uncultured Acidimicrobiia bacterium | reverse complement strand
TCTACCGTGCGGACCTGGCGTGGATCACCACCTTCGACGAGTTGCGAGCATTCGATACCGTGGCGGCGGATTCCATCGCGTCATGGGTCAAGGGATTTTGGGCTTTACTGGACGCCGAAGAGCTTCAGGCACCTGGGGAGCGGTTGCGCGAACACCTGCGGCGCTGGCACGTGGTGCATCAAATGGTCCGCACGACCCGACCGTGGCAACGCGCCTGGCTGAATCCGCCATTGATCCAGGAAGTGGGTCCGTGCACCCAGAATAGCCCCTTCACCATCGACGAACTCGAGTTTCCCAATCCAAGCCGGCCCGACGACATGCGGGCCTTGGAGCCGATCCTCGACCACCGCGCCGTGATATACATGCGCCACGGCAAGCCTATCCACGCCGTGTGGCACGCCGGCATCCCGGTCGACCAAGACGAACTAGAGTCGTACCCGATGGTCATCCGAGGGACGATCAAGCAGGACGTGGAGGGATGGGTCTACTTGATCGACGGGCAGTTCCGAACCTTCCACTTCACCAACAGCCAGGCTCTAGGCTTTGGCACGTCGATCAACACGGCTTTTCTTCCAGCGGACTATTTCAGGGCACTCGCTCGTCTCGTGGGCCAGTATAACACCGCGGCCGCATTCCGGGATCGCGAGACCTGGCAGGGAGCCAACGAAGTCTCACCGGCGCTGCCGTACCGCTGTCAACAACAGATCATCAGGATCGCCGAACAAATTCAGGATGACATGGAGGTTGGGGTCCAGACCGAATCCTATACCCTGCTGTTTCCAGAGGCTTTTGAGCCCACGGTCCAGGCCTTCGGCCTTCCTGGGGTCGTGGGGGAGGAAGAAGGAACGGTACTGGTCGTGTTCGCTGTCCCGCTAGAGCGCCTCACCGTCGATTCGCTCCCCTCGGGAGCTCGCACCGTGTCGCTCCGATTTAGGTTGTCGGCCATCGATTCGGTTTCGAAGGCCGTTGTGTGGATCGACTCGACCAGGACGTTTCTCCTGGAAGGACCGGTGGACTCCGACACGAAACTCACGGGATTCATTGAGATGCCAGCACCTGACGGATCGTACGGGATTCGTGTGGCACTCCAGACACCCGACTCGCTGGTGGGCAGCGCCATCGTGCTCCCCGCCCCCGTGTCCGTATGGGGTCGGTCGGACTCTCTCCGGGTGAGCAGTTTGGTCACCGGGCGCCCGGATGCCAACCTCACGTGGCTGTATGGGGGACAAGCCGTTGTCCTCAATCCCCTGAACACCTATTACCCGAATGGTACCGCGACCCTGTTCTATGTGGTCGATGGACGAGCGCCGGACACCACCTACCGAACCACCATCACGCTCCAGCCGTGGGATGAAGACGAGGATATTATCAGCCTGAGCTTCGAAGAAATTGCGGCCACACCGCGAGAGTACCACCGCCGCGACATCGTACTTAGCGGTCTCGATGCCGGCCGCTACCGGGTCCGGCTCACCTTGCTCGATGTGGCTTCGGGCCGTACGGTTATGGAGCAGCAGGTGATCAACCTCCTCGATCGTGCACCCTGACCCGGCACGAACAGTACGTCCACGTGAGATCCCTATGACCCACATCAACCCTGTGACTCGCAGATTCTTCTCATGGGTGATCATGCTGGGCGTCAGCCTGTGGACTCCCCCGGCAGCCACGGCCCAGAGCGACACCGAGCGTGCCATGTTGGCGGCGTTCATCGACTCCGTGGACGCGGTCCGTACCATTACCGCGGTCGACAGCTTCGCGACCAAGTGGGACGGCAAGCAACCCAGTGGGATGAACGAAATGCGCCGCGGAGTATTGGACTGGCATCGAGGCCGTCTGGCCGATGACCCGGCCTACTACGCCGACGCCGTAGAGGAGTTCGATAGGGCGACTCAGAGGGCCAGCGACTGGCCGTACCCCTGGTACCTGCTCGCGGTGATGAGGCTGGAGATGCTGGCAGAGGCGTATAGGGTCCCCGGCGTCACCATACAGAAGGGGGCCGCCTACCGGCGCTACTACGAGGAGGGTCTGCAGGCGCTGGATCGCTCCCTCGAAGTGGACGCCTCGTTCCCGCCCTCCACTGGGTATCTATCCGCCAACCAGGAGTGGCTAGAGTGGCTTCGTACGGAGGACGTGGACGAGGCACTCAAGGTAGCGTGGGAAGAAGACGTCCAGTTTCTCCTGGCGGAAGGTCCACCGGCGCCGAAGTGGGTGCCGCCGGCGGCTGCGGCCTTCCAGCCTGGGGAACCCTCGCCGGCCCGCCTGGCTCTCGATGCCTTCCGCGATTCGCTGATGGGTCTGACATCACCGGAAGCCGTGCACGCCGTAGCAGCCCGGTGGGACCCAGCCATCAATTTCTTCGATCCGGAGTGGGGGGCACTTCGGTTGGGGTTCATCGAGCTTCGGGTCGCCGAATTGATCGAAGATTCCCTGTCGTATCGCCAGGCCCTCGAGAGCTTCGGACGGGCGAACGCCCTGGCCCCAACCGAACCGTACGTCTGGTATGGCGCCGGACTCAGCCAACTCGGCCTCCGCTGGCTCGCCACGCGCGATCCGTCCACCGTCGAACCCAACGCGGGGTACAAGGCCTACTACGAACCGGCCATGGAAGCCATCTCCCGAAGCCTGGAACTGGACCCCGGTTTTTCCCCCTCGCTGGATTTGGTCGTGGCAATGGCCCTCGAGGAGGGTGATCGGGTACAACCGAACTGGGTGCTGGACGCAGTCAAACGTAGTGGCACCCTCAACCCGGCGTTGGTGCCTCAGGTGCACCTCATCATCGGCAGACATGACCGCAACAAGGGTGATGCCATGGCCGGACTCACGGAGTTCGAGGAGTTCGTCCGCACGGGTGGCGACACCGGAGTCGCGGCGCTCGAGCTGGCGCGAACACTGGCCGACTTGGAGTACATGGAACCCGCCCGTCAGGCATATCTGGCCGGCCTGGACCGACTGAGTCCGGCAGCTCGCCTGGTCTACCGCAGGGACATCACCTGGGTGGCGGAGTATAGCGAACTGGGCAGTTTCGACCAGCAGCATCCTGACTCACTGGCGAGCTGGATCAGGTGGTTCTGGTCCAAGCGTGACGCCACCAGCGTCCGGGCCGAGGGAGACCGCCTCCGTGAGCATCTCCGAAGATGGTCGTTCGTCAACCAGAACTATCGGGTGTCCGCCCCGCAGGCCAGAGCGCACATCAACCCGCCGCTGATGCTGGCGTTTCAGTCGTGCACCGAGGGTATCGATCGCATGACCCTCGACGATATCGGGGGTGACACGCCCACCCGGCCAAACGACCTGCGAGGCTGGGAACCCATTTACGACCACCGCGCGGCCGTGTACATGCGTCACGGAGCCCCGGCACAACTAGTATGGAAGATCCTAAGCGGGGCGGACACCCTGGTGAGGTCAACTGAGACAGGAGCGTCGTTGGATCCTGAGGTGTTCACCCAGCGAGACCCCCGGCTGACTAGGTTGGCGCCGCTCGAGGCGGCCGGATCGCTCAACTTCGAGGATCCCAGTGGGCCCGGCGCCGGCGGATGGCGGGAAACGTGGCTTTACGTGTTCGACGGGGGCCCCCGGATGGTGAACTTCCAGGACTCGAGAGCACTCGGCCCGGGACCTACAACCATGGTGGCGGTCATCCCACTCACATTGGGATACTTGGACGCCCTCACCGTATTCGGCGCGTCTCTCGGCAAAGACCTCTACCGCACGCGCCACGACATGCAACTCCGAACCGAGGGATTCCAACGCGCTTCGGTTTCCAGCCGCTGTTCCATGGCGGGCCAACGGATTCAACAACGGGCCGCAGTGGATTTCGAGGTCGCGGCGGAGACCGACTCGTACACACTGCTGTTTCCCGCCAACCTGTTCCCCGCAGTGCAAGTGTTCGGCATGCCACCGGCGGCGGGCGCCCGCGCCGGCACCATACTGGTGGCCTTTGCAGCGCCGATCAAGAACTTGGAGCTTGCCACCTCACCGGGTGGTGCGGCACTTACGGTACCACTGCGAGTACGCATCTCCGCCATCGATGCACAGACGCGGCAGACTGTGCTCCGCGACACCATCCAGATGTTCGAGGTGGATCCATCGGCGAGCTCCGATGGCCATTTGTCAGGGCTCGTCGAAGTTGCCGTTCCATCGGGGCACTACGACGTCCGGGTAGCGGTGCAACAGGCCGATTCCACGGTGGGCAACGTGGTTGAGATCAGCCAACCGGTGGACGTATGGACCCACGGCTCTGACATACAGCTGAGTGACCTGGTGACCGGTGGGGGCACTGACGACGTACCGTGGTCGTTCGGCGGCGAACCTGTTCCGGTCAATCCGCTGGAGGCGTTCGACCGCTCGGCCACGGTCGAGGTATTCTACGTTCAGAGCGGATTGCGGCCCGGAACCGTCTACCATACGACCATTACGCTACAGCTCGAGGAAGCCGACGACCCACTGCTGTCCATCAGCTTCGAGGAAGTCACTGGTCAGGGGATCGAAGCCAAGCGGCGGGGGTTGGCGCTGGGAGACATAGACCCCGGAATCTACCAACTAACACTGTCGATTCGCGAAGAAGGATCTCCCGCGGCCGTGCGACAGACTAGGCTCATCCAGGTGGCGGATTGACGTACATGAACCATGTTTTCACGAGGTGCGACACGTGACTGACGAAAGCCACAGTAGACTCTCTCCGACCCCGAACGGGCCCTTCCATGTTCAAGGCGATGTCCGCGTGGTCATCGACCAAGGTGATACGGTGTTCGAAGGCACTGAGACATGGCTATGCCGTTGCGGGCATTCGGACAACAAACCGTTTTGCGACGGGAGCCATGAACGTGTCGGCTTTGCCGACCCGGGCGCCCTCACCAAGACACCCCGTCCAGCGGAGGAACCCGCTGACGGCCCCCTGACCATCATCCTTCGGCCTAACGGACCGCTCAGAATGTCGGGCCCCTACGCCCTCACCGCACCAGACGGCAGCACCTGCGACGTAGCCGACAAGGGTTCGCTGTGCCGCTGCGGTTTGTCGCAGACGAAGCCGATGTGCGACGGATCCCACAAGGGAAGCGACTTCGAGGCCTAGGCAATGCCACGCAAGATCAGGGAGTACCTGGGCGAGGCCATCGTCATCGAGTACGACGCAGTGCGCTGTATCCACGCGGCGGAGTGCGTGAGAGGTTTACCGCCAGTCTTCGATCAGCACCGCCGGCCGTGGATAGATCCATCGCAGGCGTCGCCGTCCGAGATCGCGGAGGTGGTCGCCCGGTGTCCAACTGGGGCCCTGACGTTTCGGCGACTGGACGAGGGACCTGACGAAGCCGTTCCGCAGGAAAACACGTTGCGGCTCAGCACCGATGGGCCGCTGTTCGCGTCAGGGGATATCCTGGTGGAGGCGGACGGTGCAGTCGTCTTCCACGGCACGCGAGTGGCGTTGTGTCGCTGTGGGGACTCGCACCACAAACCGTTTTGTGATGGAGAACACGTGAAAGCTGGATTCTCCGATCCCGGAGAAATCACGACATCCCCGCCCGCTTCGAACGCCGAGATCGGAACCCTGACCATCACCTTGGCCACCAACGGGCCGCTACTGCTGCGGGGGCCGTTCCACTTGGTCTCCGCCGACGGCTCCCAATCCGCCTGCATGGCTAAGGGCGCGTTCTGTCGTTGCGGCGAG
>CAXMUQ010000194.1:0-6409 GCA_964196605.1 uncultured Acidimicrobiia bacterium | reverse complement strand
CTGAAGCCGCCAGGCTAGTGCCGGATTTGCGACGGCGATTCTCAGATCTGCCAACACCCGCTGATCCGCACGACGGCGCCGAGCAGTGGCGGCTCTACGAGGGTGTGGGTCAAGTGGGGTTGGCGTTGGCCGCCGAGCGGCCGGTGATCATGGTGCTTGACGATCTCGAACAATATGACGGCGAGACGTGTGCACTCCTCCACTTTCTCGGTCGACGGTGGGCCGAGTCCCCCATCTTGATTGTGGCTACGTTCGCACCGGCAGAGGTTGAGTCTGGAGACGCCGCGGCCAGGCTGTACCGGGCCTGGCGCACCGGATCGGAAACCACGGTCATCCCACTGAGCCCTCTAACCGAGGCGGAGGTTACCGAACTGATTCGCGGCTTGGGGCACATAGAGCATCCCGAGCGGGGCACGCGGTTCTCCCGCCGGTTGTTCGAGGTTACGGAAGGCAATCCACACTACATCCTCGAGGTCATCAAGGCATTATTCGATGAGGGAGCATTAGTGCTCGAACCGACGACGGGTGAATGGGTCGTTCACTTGGAGGTCGAGCCTGGCGGCTTCGAAATGCCTGGCACGATCATGGAGACCATCGCCCAGCGCTTGCAGCGTCTCCCCGACGAACTTCGAGCGTTGTTGACGATCGTGACGGTCGGCCGGTTCGGCTGCACCCCTGAGCTGGTGGCCGACGTGGGTAACCTGTCCAGGCTCAAGACCGCCGCTTTGTGTGACGAACTGGTTGTACGACAGCTTTTGGTAGAGGTCGGTGGTGAATACCGTCCTGCTCATCCATTGATTGCCGAGGTCGTGCGCAGGAACCTGTCAACGTCACGACTGAAGGAACTCTACCGCGCTCTGGCGCTAGCCATGGACCGATTGCTTCCGCCGGAGCGAAGTGTTCTTGCCGGCCGGTTAGCCCGGCATGCCGAGCATGCGGGGCTATCTGATCTGACGCGGAGTAGTGCGGTGATAGCTGCAGAGGCCGCGGTACAGCAGTTGGCGTTCGGCGAAGCGCTCCGGTGGTTGGACATGGCCGCGGCTCAGGGTCAGCCGACCGAAGAGATCGACCGACTGACAGCCGAAGTTTTGCGGTTGGTTGGTTTGGCGGAGATGCCGGCGTCTGTTGCCCGGCGCGATTCGCTGATTCAGCGGCTGGATGCCGGCGATTTCGATCTGCGAAAAACAGAAACCGAACCGGCGCCTGAGACATCCGAGGTTAGCCCGGACTAGGGTTGCAGTTCCTTTGCCGCGTTAGTCATCGCCTGGCGCATTTCGTTGGCGGTTTGCCATCGTTCGTCCGGCTTCTTGGCCATGGCCTTGGTCAGCGCGTCCGCAAACGGAGCGGCTTCGGGGCGTCGGCGGCGAACGTCGGGAGGCGGCTCCCGCTGGTGAAGCTCCAATACCACGGCTTCACTGTGATGCACGAACGGTGGCTGCCCCGCCAGACATTCGTACAGCACGCAGCCGAGCGAGTAAAGGTCGGATCGATGATCCAGGCCCTTGAGGGCGGCGGCCTGCTCGGGGCTCATGTAAGTGGAGGTCCCTACGGTAAAGCCCGACCTGGTGAGTTGCTGGCTGCCGGCGACTTCGATGGCCCGCGCAATGCCGAAGTCGAGTAACATGGCGCCCTTGGCGGCGATGACGATGTTGTCTGGCTTGACGTCGCGGTGGACGATGCCACGGTCATGAGCGTAGGCAAGTGCGTCGAGCATGTGATCTGCAATATGCAGACTGTCGGACACGCTCAGTTGTCGCGCGCCGCCGAGGTGTTTGCCGAGCGTGGTGCCCTCCTCATACTCCATGACGAAGTACACCACCCAATCGGCTTCGCCGTAGTCTAGGAGGCGGACAATGTGGGGGTGTTCCATCGAGGAGAGCACCTCGATTTCCCGCAGGAACCGGTCGGCGGCAACACTCACCTGGAGCTCCGGGTGGAGCACTTTGAGGGCCACTTCGGTGCCATCATGAGTGCGGGCCAGGAAGATACGGCCGGACCCACCGCGGGCGATTTCCCGGTCGACCCGGTAACGCCCAGCCAAGGCCTTCTGTACTAACGGTAAGAGATCTCTTGCCATCAACGCTCCGGTCTCGTGCCTAGTCTCATGAAACCTGCACGATATTGATGTCTCGCGCCAGCAGCTTGCGCAACACGTCGCTCTTACGGCTGGCGGCCCAGCACTCGAGCGACAGGTCGGTTCCGGGCTCACCCGGGGTGACCTCGATCCGTACCTGGTCGGGCGATAAACTCACGGCAATGTCGCCTACCGTGGCCGAGCCACCGCGGTCGAGCCCGTCGGCCACCCTCAGAAGGGCGCTCATCCGCCTGACGATGCGCTGGTCCTCCGGTTTCAACTGGGTGAAGTCGGTGTGATTCTCGGACGGGCCACTTTTGCGGTGGTAGCGAGCAATGTGTGCCACAAGGAGGCGTTCCTCCGCCTTGAGGTTGAGACGGTCGGCGTGGACGATGAGCTGGAAGCTGTGTTTTTGGTGGTTCTTGTAAGTGACCATCTGGCCGACATCGTGGAGGATGGCGGCGGCCTCGAGCAGGGCTCGCTCATCCGCTCCCGCTTCGAGAGATTCCGCGAGATCATCGAACAACGTCAATGCCAGTGCGCGGACTTGCTCGCCGTGCTCCCGGTCGACGTGACATCTCTCGGCGAACTCGCCGACCAGCCGCATGGGATCGTCCGACGCGGCAACCGTTTCCGCGCCGGCCATTTCGAGGAGGATGCCCTCCCGCAAACCGAAAGCGCTCACGGTCAGGCCACGGCTCTTGGCACGTTTGAGCAGTTCCGCTGTCACCGCCAGTCCGGCCAGGATGATGTCGGCCCGGGACGGGTTGAGCCCGGGCACTTTCGCGCGCTCGTCGGGCGCCATAGCCGACAGTTTATCCAACAGGTGCTCAACCTCGGCCGTCGAAACCGAGATACCGTGCACCGGTTCGTCCAGGGAAATGCCGCGCCGGGCGGCTGCCATGCGGCCGAGGTTGGTAAAGGTGCCGCCGGAACCGATCACAGTGGCGCCGGCGGAGTCGTGTTTGGCGAATACCTTCCGGAGTTTCTTGCCGACATTCTTGCGTAGTCTCTTGAGTCCGTCGCTGGTGTCAACGTCGTCGAGGTACAGGTCCGTCATGAGCACGGCGCCGAACGGGAGGGAGTCGGTCCATTGGACGAGTCCGTCTACCGCGCCTATGAGTTCGAGGCTGCCACCGCCGATATCGGCGATGAGGGCCTCGGTGTCCTCCAGCCGGAAGTGATGGGCCACGGATCTATAGGAGAGGGCCGCTTCGGTGTCGCCGTCGATGATCTCGAGGTCAAGGTCCAGTTCCGACTTGACGCGATCCAGGAAGGCCCGCCCGTTGTTGGCTTCACGGACGGCGGCGGTTGCGACACAACGACCTCGGGTGACGTTGCGGCGCTGGCACACCTCGAGCATGCGTAGCAGAGCGTCGATGGCGTGGGCCATGGCGCCCTCATCCAGGGCGCCAGTAGTAGCGACCCCGGCAGCCAGGCGCGGCTGTTCCTTGATTTCGTCGATTATGGTCAGGCCGGAGGCACTATCGTATTCGGCTACCACCAGGCGGATCGAGTTGGATCCGACGTCGATGGCGGCCAGGCGCTCGGGGGGCGATTGGTTGGGTGGCTTGGTCAAGCTCCGGCGGGTTCAGAGGTAGAGTCGGATTCCGTGGTACCGTCGGGTCGGTCTTCGGCGTGGTGCTTTATGGATTTGCCTTCGACCAGGAACACTACGTCCTCGGCGATGTTGGTGGCAAGGTCGGCCACGCGCTCGAGATTGCGACTGACCAGCGACAGCTCCATGCCAGTTCCGATGCTCTGGGGGTTTTCCTTCATATAGCTCAACAACACCTTAAACAGCGATCGGTGCAGGGCGTCCACCTTGTCGTCCCGCTTTACCAGCTCCCGGGCGGCCGTAGAGTCGTCGCGGATGAACGCCTCGAGCGCGTCGGAGAGCATGTCACTCGCCAGCCGGGACATTTCCCGGATTTCAGGTTCCGGCCTCACGGCTCTCGTCGGCTCGACCCGCATGGCTGACTGGGCGATATTGACCGCGTGATCGCCGACCCGCTCGAGGTCGTTGGTGATCTTGAGGGCCGCCATCAGCATGCGCAGGTCCTTGGCCATCGGCTGCTGCAGAGCCAGGAGGTTCAGGCACAGCTCCTCGATCTCGATCTCCATTCGATCGATAATCCGGTCGCCGGCAATGACGGATTCGGCCTTGTCGTGGTCACGATCGATGAGCGCCTCTACGGCGGCGCCCAAGGCCGCCTCGGCTTCGCCGGACATGGTCAGGAGTCGAACCTTGACCTGGTTCAACTCGTCATGGAAGTGTCGCTGTTCGAGGCTCATCCGAATCTCCCCGTGATATACGCTTCGGTCCGCTCGTTGGCAGGTGCCGTGAACACCTGGTTGGTGTCTCCGAATTCTACCAAGCGGCCGCTTTCAAAGAACCCCGTGTGGTCGGACACTCGTGCGGCTTGCTGCATGTTGTGAGTTACGATGACGATGGTGAACCGTTGTTTCAGGCGAGCGATGAGTTTCTCGACCTTCTGCGTGGCGATCGGGTCCAAGGCCGAACACGGTTCGTCCATCAACAGGATCTCCGGCTGATTGCCCAGTGCCCGGGCGATGCACAGTCGTTGCTGCTGTCCACCGGACAGGCTGGTGCCGGGTTCATCCAGGCGATCCTTGACCTCATCCCAGAGCGCGGCCTGGTGCAGGCACTGCTCGACCAGGTCCGGGAGGTCGCGCTTGGCTACCAACGCGTTCAGGATCGGGCCGTATGCCACGTTGTCGAAAATCGATTTGGGGAATGGATTGGGACGTTGGAATACCATGCCGATTCGCTGCCGCAGTGAGACCGGGTCAGTATCCGGGGTGTAGATAGAGGTCCCATCTACCAGGATATCCCCTTCGTGGCGCGTCCGGGGGATCAACTCGTTGAGCCGGTTGATCGACCGGAGAAACGTAGACTTGCCGCATCCCGACGGTCCAATGATGGCGGTGACGGCTTTCCGGGGGATGGCCAAGTCGATCCCCTGCAGAACCTGTGTAGCGCCATAGAAGAATCGGAATCCTCTGGTTTCGACTGCGGCCGTGGGACTCAGCGGTGGTGCCGGAATCCGCTCACTCAGCGTCGACAGTAGACCCGGTGACGATAGCGACATTGCGGTCTCGGGCTGTGAGGCGTTCATCCAAACCGCCCAGTTATGTACGCTTCAGTCTGCTCGTTGACGGGGGTCGTGAATAGATCCTTGGTGGCCCCGTGTTCCACCATCGTTCCCAGGTAGAAGAACGTCGTCGTGTCCGAGACTCGTGCCGCCTGATACAAGTTGTGGGTGATGATTACTATGGTGAAGCTGTTTCGCAATTCGAACAGCAATTCCTCGATTCGCTGGGTGCCTTGGGGGTCGAGCGATGCCGTCGGCTCGTCAAGCAACAACACGTCCGGTTCGGGAGCCAGGGTCCGGGCAATGCACAGGCGCTGTTGCTGACCACCCGACAACGCCAGGGCGCTCTGATCGAGCCCGTCCTTAACCTCGTCCCACAGAACCGCCTGACGTAGGGAACGTTCCACGATCTCGTTCAAATCACTCCGGTTTCGGCGGCCGCTGACCCGAGCGCCGGCGGCCACGTTGTCGAAGATCGACATGGTGGGAAACGGCGTCGGGTTCTGGAACACCATTCCGACCCGCCGGCGCAACTGCATGGCGTTGACTCCGGGGGCGTAGATATCCTGACCGTCCAACAGGACCTGGCCGGTAATCCATCCGCCCGGTGACATCTCGTGCATGCGGTTGAGCGTCCTGAGGAAGGTGGATTTGCCGCACCCCGACGGTCCAATCAAGGCATGAACCTGATTGGCGGCGAACTGGAGCGAAACGCCCCTCACAGCGGTGGACTTGCCGTACATGGCGGTCACTCGGTCGGTCTCGATCCGTATCGGCATGGTGTCAGTTACCCTGGTACCGCTGCCGGGTGGCCAGGCGCGCGGCCAGGCTCAGGACGAGCACCACGACGATCAGTACCAACGCCGTGGCCCAAGCCAGGCGGTGCCACTCCTGGTAAGGGCCGGTGGCGTAGGTGAACACCACCAACGGAAGGGCCGCCATCGGCCGGGAGGCGTCGAGCGAGAAGTACTGGCTTCCCAGCGCCGTGAATAGAAGTGGGGCCGTCTCGCCGGCGACGCGAGCGACGGCCAGGAGTGTTCCAGTGACGATGCCGGGAAGGGCGGTCCTCAATACCACGGTGATAGTGGCGCGCCAGCGGGGGTATCCCAAAGCTAGTGCCGCCTCCCGCAAAGAATGCGGTACCAGCTTGATCATCTCCTCCGTGGTGCGCATCACCATCGGAATCATCAAGATGGCGAGCGCCACGCTTCCGGCGTAG
>CAXMUQ010000193.1:0-6227 GCA_964196605.1 uncultured Acidimicrobiia bacterium | reverse complement strand
CGCAAACAGCTCGGTCAGTGCGCGCCGACGTGGCGCCATCCGCCGCAACGGCGCCTCGGCCGCTACCAACGCATCCCGCACGTGGTTGTATACCGCCTCGTCGGCGCCCTCGATGTTCAGTCCGTTTCCGTTGAGAGTGACACTTACGCCACGTTCTTCGAGCGCCGTGATTAGGCCTTCGCGATTGCCGTCGACCTCGAGGAAGACCGTCTCGGTTTCGCTGGTGAAGTGGCTCACCTCACCGGACTGCACCAGTCGACCGCCTTGTAACACCAGAATCCGGTCGCACGTGCGCTCGACGTCGGCCATCAGGTGTGACGAGAGCAAGACGCTGATATTGAACTCGCGGTGCGTCTTCCGCACCAGGTCGAGCATCTCTTCCCGGCCGGCCGGATCGAGCCCTGCGGTAGGTTCGTCGAGAAAGACGATGGCAGGATCGTGTACCAGAGCCTGGGCCAGCTTCACCCGCTGCTTCATCCCGGTCGAATACCCACCCATGGCCCGGTAGCGTTCTTCGAATAGACCGGCATGCCGCAACGTATCCGCGGCACGGGTCCGCGCCCGCGTCGGCGGAAGGCCGCTCACCTCGGCCATGTGCGTGAGGAACTCGGCGGCACTGACGCTACTCGGCAAACAGTCGTGCTCCGGCATGTACCCGAGTCTGGAGCGCACACGGATGCTTTGGGACACGTTCTCGCCGAGTACCGTGGCCGAGCCGGAAGTGGGTTGGAGCAGACCGAGGAAAATCTTGATGGCTGTGCTCTTTCCCGCTCCGTTTTCACCGAGGATGCCAGTGATGCCATCGGAGATCACGAAACTGACGTCGTTGAGTGCAACGACGTCTTTATAGTGCTTCGTGAGATTCTCAGCCGCGACCAGTGTGTCCACTCTCTATCGCTTTCAGGTCAGGGGGTTCGTCGACCCACTATTGTCTCCGACACGCATCTTCGTACCCGAGACGGCAAGCGCGCCGGAAGTACCTGGCTGCCAGGGGAAGATCGCGCGACACACCGTTTCCGATAGCGTACAGATCGCCGACGCTGAAACACGCCTCGGCGACGGGTGTCGAGCCTCCATCGCGCTCCACCGTGCCGTCGCACGCTTGGTCGAGCAGTTCAACCGCTCGCTCATAGTCCTGGGTCACGCCCAAGCCGCGTGCATACAGATCGCCCAGGTTGAAGCAACCTACCATCTCGATCTCGCAGGCTTCTTCAAACAGGCTGGCAGCTCGGGCCAGATCTTGATCGACTCCCGAGCCGGCCGCGTACAACTCTCCGAGATGCGAGCAGCCTAACGCCGCGGCACCATCGCAGGCCATTTGGTAGAGGGTTCCCGCATAGATGACGTCTTGCTCTACGCCAATACCTTCCTCGTACGAAACACCAAGACTGGTACAGCCAGGCATCTCGCCGCCATCGCAGGCCTGCCGAAACAAGCTTGCAGCACGTGCCAGGTCCTGTGTCGGACCTTGAGGTTCGACGTCCGGAGTGGTGCTATCGTGTTCCAGATACATGTCGCCGAGGTAAACGCAGCCAGCCAACGCGCCACCGGTACACCCACGCTGCAATAGGTTGGCCGACAGCGCGGAATCCGGCGTCACCCCCCGTCCTTCCGCCGAGCTGTTGACGTGCAATCGGCCGAGCCGGACGCATCCCTCCGCTTCGCCGCCGTCACACGCTTCTTCGAAGAGGCCAGCCGCACGGGACCAATCGCGAAGCACCTGATCGCCCCTGAAGACCTGATTGCCAAGCTCGTTGCACGCGGCAGCGTCACCGGTGCTGCATAGCGCCTGCAGCCTCCTGGCCTCCTTCGCTCCGGGATTACAAGCCAATAGCACGCCGACAGATGCAACCAGTAGGATTCTGCTAGTGACCATAGCGATCGCTATTGCTCAATGTGGGCGCCTCGGGGCGGTTGCAGGGGGGTTGTCACGTTTCACAATGCACTCGTACGGCGGTCATGTCACGCATGTTTCATTTTGGACAGTCCAGCGGGTCGGCGAGGAGACCTTCCGTTTCGAGGGCCAGTCTTTGGCCGTCACCGCTCGCCCTCGGCTCGCGGTATCCGGTCAAATCCCTCATTAGTACGCGTATTCGGGTATGGACTTCAGCAAACAGATATTTGCGCATACAAGGCCACTAGCCGAATAGGGATATCCGGCGTAAGGTAGCGGTCCTTGAGTCTTCGCTGACTCTTGGACGAGTCGCCTGCCTGCCAGCACACCCAGACCGGAACTCCCCGGAGGTTCGATGCGCCGTATCCTAATGCTGTTCGCCGTGGCCTTTACCACGCCACTGGCTGCCCAGGCGCCGGTGCATCCGCTGGACGGGCTGTCCCTGGCGGAACATTGGACCCTATATCAGACTCTGCGGGCTTCGGGCCAGCTGAGCGACAGCGCCGCGTTCCTGTACGCCGGACTGCACGAGGCGCCGAAGGCGGAGGTGCTCGCCTGGCAGCCGGGCCAGCCGTTCGGTCGCGAGGCCACGGTCCATCTGGTGGACGGCGGCGTGGGTTACGCCGCAGTAGTCGATCTGGTGAACGGCAGCGTGCTCGAGTACCAGGCAACAACGGACAGACAGTACATGGCCACCGACTCCGACGGCCGGTCGGCCGCGACCGCGCTCGAGAACCCCGAGGTTCGGGCCGCCCTCGTGCGTGAGGGGATCACGGACTTCACCATGGTCCTTTGTTTCGTGCAGTCGATGGGGTATTTCGACAAGGCCGAAGAGCAGGGCAGGCGCCTGGGCCGCGTCACCTGCTGGGACCAGACCGGGTCGCTCTCGGGATGGGGACGCCCGATCACCAACGTCGTCGCCATCATGGACCTGGAAACGGGCGAGATCCTGCGGGTGATCGACCACGGACTGACGCCCCGGACCGAGCCGATGGGCGAACACCACGTGGAGGCTGTCGGGAAGACGCGATCCCCGTTGCCGCCCATCGTAGTTACTCAGCCGATGGGCGTCGGCTACAGCCTAGACGGCCACGAGGTGAATTGGCAGTCGTGGCGTTTCCACTTCCGGGTGGACCCCAGACGGGGCATCGTGCTCTCCCGGGTCCGCTACGAGGATGATGGCAGCGAACGCTCTGTGCTGTATCAGGCCTCCCTGTCGGAACTGTTCGTGCCCTACCAGGATCCCGCGGAGCCCTGGAATCACCAGGCCTACTACGACCTCGGCACCTACCCGGCGGAGTTCGGCGGGATCGCCAGCACGCTGGAGCCCGGCGAGGACTGCCCTTCCAACGCGCGCTACTTCGACACCTTCGTCATCACCTCCGACGGGTCGCCGACGCAGCGGGCCCGGGTGGCGTGCCTCTACGAGCGGCCAGGGGCTGAACCCGCTTGGCGCCACAGCCGTGGGAATTTCGTGGAGAGCCGGGCCCGACGGGACCTGGTGTTGCGCATGGTCATGGGCGCCGGTAACTACGACTACTTGTTCGACTGGGTCTTCAAACAGGACGGCAGCATTCGGGTCACCCTGGCGGCCACCGGCATTGACCAGGTGAAGGACGTCCCCCCGGCCAACGTTGGTGAGGACGGCGGCGACGCCGACTCGAAGGCCGACCGCTACGGAACCTTCGTGGCACCCAATCTGGTGGCGCTCAACCACAGCCATTTCTTCAACCTCCGCCTCGACTTCGACATCGACGGGCGCGACAACAGCCTGGCCGTCGACAAACTGGTGACCGAGCGCCAGGACGAGAGCAACCCGCGCCGCAGCGTGTGGCGAGTCGAGACGATCGTGCCCCAGCGGGAAGCCGACGGGACGCGGACCTCGACCATGAGTGCGCCGGAATTCTGGCGTGTGGTGAATCCTGGCGTCATCGGCCCCGAGGGCTACCCCACCGGCTACCTGCTCGAGGGCCACGGCGCCAAGACACTGCTGAGCCCGGACGACTACGTGCAGCAGCGGGCGGCCTTCACCGACCACACCCTGTGGACCACACCACACATGGCCGACGAGCTTTTCGCCGCCGGCGACTACCCCACCGGCAGCGTGGCTGGCGCCGGGCTGCCGAGCTGGACCACTGAGAACCGGTCGATCGCGGACACCGACATCGTGCTATGGTACACCATAGGCTTCCACCACATTCCACGCCCCGAGGATTGGCCGATCCTGCCGCTGGAACTGCACGGGTTCGACATCAAGCCTGCGGGGTTCTTCCGACAGAGTCCGGCCATGACGTTGCCGAAGGAGTAGGGAAAAGAAGAGCGGGTCGCGCACCCCTTGGCGCGCGACCCGCTTAGTACTTCACGATGGCGGTCGGTTTCTACTGGATCTCGCACCACCCAAGGACCTTACAGGAAACGCAGATCACTTCGCTGCTGCCAGCCTGAAAGCGGGCTCGCGCCGCAGTTAATTGGTCGGTGATGCTGTAGTAAACCACCGGGCGCGTGCGAATAGGCTCGTTGGCATCAGTGGGAATAATCATGGCCGTATAGCTGGCGGTCGGGCCTGTGTCGTCCTCACAAATCATTATGAAACTCTCACCAGGCGGAAGGCCGCGCGGGGCGAAGCCTTTCTGATCGGTAACGGGATCGGTAAAGTCGGGATCGACCCAGACCCGTGCCACGATAGTGCCTGCCCGGCCAGGGCCAGAAAGATTCTCCATCTCGTTGACTTGGTTCACCGCTTGGACGGTGGCCACCGGACCTATCCGCCGCTGGCCCTGGGCATTCTCGAACGTGAGATTGGCACGGTGTCCGCCGCCATCGTGCGTCATATCGCGGATTCGAAGGCTGTTGGCCCAACCCAAAATGGCCGCTCGCGGTTGGCCGGTGTCGGTGCAACCCCGAACTCCCGGGGGCGGTCCCGGGACCTGGGCCTCGACCACCGTCCCGATCAGGAAGAGCAACGACCCGACCGCACACACAACCCACGTCTTTCCATTCTTCATACGACCTCCCCGAGGGACATGAACCTCTACCGTCCGGCGATCTGCCGCATGCGATCCACTACGGGCCGCACGTCCTGTTCTCCGTCCTGCCACAGGTGAATGACCTTCTCGGCCCATTCCTCTGCCACCGCTTGGTCCCCGGAGGCTGCGGCCAACTGAGCCCTCAGGGCCATGGCCCGAACCAGGCTGGCTGTTTGGGGGGCGTCAGTAACCACACTGGTCCTAAGCGCCCGCATGGCCCCAAGCGTTCGGCCCAGGTAGTCGGAGGCGGATAAGGTGTCGCCGATTGCCAGAATCAGCAAGGTCTCGTGGAACACGTTCTGGAAGGCGACTTGGCCAGGGCTCAAGTCCGCGCGCATTTGCTGCAATTCCAGGTAAGTCGACTGTACCGCGTCGTGATCGCCAAGGCTCAGAGACCACTGCATGGCGAGGAGGCTGTTGCGAGCACGACATCGTGCCTCCTCAGTAACCAGGCCCAGCTCCTGCCAGGCCAGAGACCGGGGATACCACACCACATCACAGAGAAGTCGGTTCATACTCTCCTCGTTCTGGTACACCTGTAGTAGCGTGTCCAGCCGGGTCGTCAGGACCACGATGCTGTCCACCGGAGTGCCGAACGCGGCGTACGCCATGAGGGATTGCCAGGCTTCGAGTACCGGGAGCGCCACCTGGCTGTAGCGGCCGCCGGGATCCTGAGCCATGACGCTGGCAGCGCGGGCGCTCAGCGCCGCGGTGAGATTCGGACGGCCCGCCAGCGCAGCCAACCCGACGAGTTGTCGGGCCTCTCTCGGGGTAGGGGCACCAAATCGATCGAGCGTCTCGGAAGCCAGGTCGCTCACATCTTCGAACCGCTGGAGTTTGAGCAGCACTCGAATCTCGAGATTGATGGCTGCCAGACTATCGTCCGTGGTGCGCGCCTGGGCCCGGGCCAGCCGAGCGGCAACTAGCGCTGACCGATCGGCCGATTGGCTGCCGTCCAGGAAGCCCTTGAGCTCGAGCGCCCGGCCCAGGGCCTGATTGGCCACCGAAGAATCAGGAAAGGCGCCGGCCCAATGGCGCACGATTCGGAGCAGTCGATCCCGGTTTAGTCTGATGGCCTGATCCTGGCCTTCCGGTTCAGGGGCCTCGCCGGCGAACAGTTGCGCCGCCGGATAGGGTATGTAGGCCAGCGTGTCGTGTTGCACCGATGGCCAGGCCGCGAAGCGAGTCGAGTCCGCACTCGCGAGAGTGCCGCTTCGCAACGATCCCGGCTCGACCACCAGTACCTGATTCAGCCGCTCGAAGGGACCAAACTGAAAGGCAAAGGAGGGGACCTGTTCCAGAGCCCG
>CAXMUQ010000192.1:0-11465 GCA_964196605.1 uncultured Acidimicrobiia bacterium | reverse complement strand
GGCGATGGTGGTGAGCGAGGTCATGACCACAGGCCGCAGTCGTTGGCGACCGCCGAGCAGGATTGCTTTGACTAGCGGTTGACCCTCGGCCCGGAAGCGCCTGATGGCCGCCAGCTTGACGACGGCGTCGTTGTCGGCGATGCCGATTATTACGATCAGGCCCATCAGCGACACGGCGTTGATGCTCTGACCTGTGAGCCACAGCAAAAGGATGCCGCCGCCGGCGGCCAGCGGCACGGTCAGCATCACCACCAGCGGGGTAGTGAACGACGCGAATTCTCCCGCCAGGACCAGAAACACCAGTGCTACCGACAGAAACGCGACCACGCCGAACTCGGACAGGGTCCGGCGTTGTTCGATGTCGGCACCGGTCAACGTCCAGGTAACACCTGGCGGGGTCGACAACGCCGCGACGGCTGCTTCTACGTCGGTCGTGGCGCGCGCGGTGCCACCCTGCTCTACCACCGCCTCGACCACCGACACGGGACGCTGATTGGCGCGAACCACTTCGATCGGTGCCCGAACGTCCCGCACAGTTACAAAACGCCCCACCGGGATGCCGTCGATTTGAGTGGTGAGAGCGGAGGCCAGATTCTCGTTGGCGGCCCCGGCGAGCCGCACGGTTATCGGAGTACGCCGGTCCGTTTCCCGCAACTCGCTCGCTTCGACGCCGCCCAGCCCACCGGCGAGTGCCTCGGCGACGGCCTCGAGTGAAATTCCATGTTGGGCAATCTCGTCGCGTTGAAATTCGACCTCGATCACCGGCTGGCTCCCGGCGTAGGCCAGGCGAGCGTCCACCAGCGTCGGCAACTGGGCTAACCGGTCGCGCACTATCCCAGCCCACGACTCGGCCTGTTCCAGCCGCCCCGCCGAAATCTCCACTCGGATGACGCGTCCTTCCCGACCGATCAAACTGCCGAACTCCGATTGCCCAGCCAAGTCGAGCGCCAAGGCGCCTTGCGCCAAGTCCGGCACACCGAGCCGAAGCCGTTCTGCGAACATCCCGGCCACCATTCCCGCCGGCACCGGAGCGATGACTTGAGCCGTATGCGCCCCACCAGGTTCGGCCCCACCGAGCAACTCTTCGTCGGTAGCTTCGCCAACCCGGCTGTACACGCCCGACGATCCCAGGTCCCGGGCCAACGTCTCCAAACGCTCCGTCTGCCTGGTCGTCTCCTCAATGGTGGTCCCCTCGGGGAGCGTCAGCTGCGCCACCACCATCCCTTCGTCCACCTGCGGCAGGATCTCCCGTGGTAGCTGAACGGCCACAGCAGCCGAAAGCACCAAACCGGCAACACCACCAACACCGACCGCCACGGGGTGGTGCAGGCACCATTCGACCGACCCTTCGTACCAATCCCCGAATTGACGGCCGATGGCGTCGAGAACCAATCGTATGCGAGAAGTCGAGCGGTCAAGCGGGCGGGCGGTCAGGCGGTCCAACTCCTCCGCTCCACTGCCGGAATCGCCAGCTTGTCCGCCCGACCGCCTGACCGACTTATCCCGCCCCGCCAAAACCACCGGGAGCAACGTGAGGGCCAACACCAACGACGCCCCCAGAGAGATCACCACGCTCAGCGACAAATCCCTGAACAACGCCGCCGCAAGGCCGCGAACGAAGACAATGGGCCCGAACACCAGCATAGTGGTCAGCGTGCCCGCAATCAGCGGTCCGGTGACTTGTTCGGTGGCGGTGCGGGTTGCGTCGGCGGCACTTAGGCCGGCCGCACGCTGGCGGCCCGAAGCTTCAGTCACCACGATAGCGTTGTCGACCAGGAGACCAACGCCGAGGGCCAGTCCTCCCAGCGACAAAATATTGATGGTGACGTCCAGCGCCTGGAGGAGCACCAACGCCACAAGAACCGAAAGCGGCACGATGAGACCAATAGCCAGCGAACTTCTGAGATCGCCCAGGAAGAGCAGGATAACCAGGAGCGCCAGCGCACCCCCGACGAAGATTTCGCGGGCCAGATTGGCCAGGGCATCGGTCACGAATTCCGCCTGGGCGGCTACCACAGACATGCGGACGTCGGGAAATTCATCGGCCAGCGATTCGATCGACTGGTAGATGTCGCGAGTGACCGCCACCGTATTAGCCCCGGCTCCCTTGTAGACAACCAGTCCAACCGCGGGCGCGCCATCGAGTCTGGTGAGCGTTTCAGGATCGGCTGACGCCAGCTGTACGGTGGCGATGTCGCGTAGCAATGAGCGACTGCCGGGAGGACCAACCGGTGTTTCCGCTATCTCGTCTACCGTACGCAGTTCCGTCAGGGAGCGGACCGAATAGCGGAACTGCCCCCGGCGAATGGTGCCACCCTGGGCGGTGGCATTGGCGGAGCGGATTGCCGAGGCGACGTCCGCCGGCGACAACCCAAGAGCCCGCATGCGGTTGGGGTCGACGTCGACGCGGATCTCGTCCAGCGGCGCACCGACCACAGCCACACTGGCCACGCCCTCGAGTTGTTCCAACCGCCGGGCGTGGATCTCTTCGGCCACGCGAGCAATCGAGCGCAAACTGCCGGAGCCCGTCAGCCCCAACACTGCGATGGGGCGTTCGCCAGGATCGCTGGTGAGCAGTGTCGGTCTGGTGGCCCGTTCGGGTAGCAGTGACCGGACGTTGTCGAGCCGCTCCCGCACGTTGAGCACAGTCGACGCCATGTCGGTACCCCAGGCAAACCGCGCTAGAGTAGTGACCCGCTCGTTACGACTGATCGACCGGAGTTCGACCAACCCCGGCGTAGCGGCCAACGCCTCTTCGATGGGCTCGGCCACGAAGCGCGACGCCTCCGTCGCGGCCGACCCGGGGTAGTCGGTCCGAATGGTGAGTACCGGAAGGACGACGTCTGGTAGTAAGGCCACTGGGAGCCGGCTGAGAGATACTGTGCCGACCAGCACCAGAGCCAGTACAGCTGCGACGGTGGTGACGGGACGGCGGGTGGCGGCGGAGGTTAGCGACATTTGGTGAAGCGGGCAGGTCGACCGGCGGTAGAAGGTGGTAGAAGGCGGTAGCGGGCGGTATTGGAGCTCCTTGTCCTACCGCCCGTTACCGCCTCTGCCCGCCCGTTACCGCCCATCACTACTCATCCCTCGTCGCCACGAGCCTCACTGGCGCATCGTGCGTCAGGGTCAGATGACCCTCGATCAGCACCATGTCGCCTTCGGTGAGTGGGAATTCCCCAGTGGCGTCGTCGGCCAGGACCTCGGTGTCGATTCCGTTGGACCGGCCAAGCTGGACGTAGACCCACTGGGCTCGGCCGTCGCGTACTACGAATACCAGGGGGCGGCCGTCACGCTCAATCACAGCGGCGGCCGGCACCAGGAGTCTGTCGGGCAAGCGGGTGGCTTCGAGTTCCACATCGGCGTACATCCCGGGCCGAAGACCACCGTTCCCCCGAAGGCGCACCACCGCGCGCCCCGCGCGGGTAGTGCTGTCGACCAGCGGCAGCAACGTGGTGATCCGACCTGTAATCGGCTTGTCAGGCCGTGCGGCCGTTGTGACGATGGCTTGGCCGCCTTCGTTGATGAGCGGCAGATCGTGCTCCAACACCGAGGCCTCGATCCACAGGTGGGAGCCATCCACCAGCGTCAGGAGTTCTTCCCCACTGGAGACCCGCTCACCGGCGCTCACCTCGAGTCGGTCCACGGTACCGTCGAACGGTGCCACGACGGTGGCCTGGCGCCTCTCGAGCATTCGTTGGTCGTAGCGTATCATCGCCGCTGCCAGGCCGGAGCGTGCCGCGGCAGTGTGGCGTTTTTGTTCGGTGGGTCCCTCGCCCGTCACGATCGAATCCGTAATGAGCAGGTCGCGATACTGCAGGTCGGCTTGATCGATGGCCGTCTGCGCTTCGCGCAACGACAACACGAACGGCATGGAATCGAGCTGGACCAGCACCTGCCCCTTGCTGACATTCGACCCCGGCCGCACCAACACCTCGTCCACTCGGCCGGCTGCCTCGGCCCGGAGCGTGGCGACCGCGTCTGAACGGACCTGACCGGTGGTGGCCACGGTAAGCACCAGATCGCCGCGGCGTGCCGGTTGACCGACAACGGGGAGCGCTACGATGCGGCCTTTGGCGGCCGATTCGACGGCGGTCGAATCCGCATCCTCGGCATCGGCCTCAGGCGGCGTGCATCCTGGGAGGAAGAGGCCTGAGAGAAGCAATAGTGTCGCTGGACTACGCCAATCGGTCATCAGCAATTTCCAAGGTGCAACGTTCGAATCCTGAGTGTCACTAGAGATGCGCATTCGGCTGGTAAGGTCGCAAGAGCGGCGTCGCTGATGCGGCCGAAGTCGTATTCTGGCGTAGCATCCCATCCGCCCAGGTCGAGGGTCGGTTCGGCATCAAGCCGCCACCCCTCGCCCTCCCCCCACAGGGGACCAAAGTTGGTGACAATGGTGACGCCGGCGCTGTCAGTCGTGGTACTAACCGACCCGGGGCCATCACCCGACTTACAGGCAACGACCCACACCAGCGACAACGCCAGGTTCAGCGCCGGAGCTCCCCGCATGCTGGCACTCCCCGTGAAGGGTCCGATGGTGTTCTGGAGGATTCCGCCAAGTTACGGCGGGGGCACAGCGGCGGCAAACAGCCAGGAAGGCGGGAACGCCCTTCCTCGTGCGCCGCCGCTAGAAAAAACAAAGCGAGACCTGCGCCGGGAGGTGCGGCCCCCCACTCGACACAGGCCTCGCTTCGTTTCCGGCGCAGTCACTGACCACACCGGACCTTCTATCTGTAAACGGCGCCAGCCGCTTCCGCGTTCCCGCGGTCGCTCAGCCCCGCTATCGTCGGGCCTGCCTCCTCACCCCCCGCGCCTTGGCGACAGGACGGGCCAGGTACACGGTTCCCTTGTCCCGCCCAAGCGCCCGCCGGTCGACCGGACGAGTCACCTCCCCGACGGTCTTACCATTGATGACCACCGTGTAGGTGGGGTCGCTGGGTCCTCGTGTAAACATGACCATCACTCCTCGACTCCTGCGTTCCTGGAGGCCTCCGCTCGCGGTAGCCGACGGCCGGGCATTCGGTAGCTTCACATATTGAGATGCGGTTTGGGAAGAAAGGGTTGCATGAGGGGCGTAGGACGTAGGTGGCGCAGGGATAGATACGGGGAGGGAGGAGACTGCCTTCGCAGCCCCGCGGCCCCCGCTTTCACGACGCAACCCTTTCCCGGCACCCTGTGTCAGGAGAAGTGATGGCAAGATTGACCGACGACAGGACGGCGGTGGATGATCGGCAGCTGGTGGCCGAAGTCCTGGCCGGGGATCCTGCAGCCGAGCGGCGCCTTTACGACGCCAATGTGGATCGGGTATACCGGTTGGCCTACAGGCTGACTGGGGATCCGGACCTGGCCCAGGAATTCACCCAGGAGTCGTTCATCCGGGCGTTCGATCGGCTGGAGACGTTCCGGGGAGATGCCAAGCTGTCGACCTGGCTGACTTCTGTCGCAACCTCGGTGGTGTTCAATGGACTTCGCAAAGTGAAGCGCTTCAGGCAACGGGAGGTCGATTTGGATCACGCGGCTCCCCAGGCCGATCGGAAGCGGGAAGCAGAGCCAGACTTGAAGGATCGCCTGCGTGAAGCGATCGACGGGCTGCCGCAAGGATATCGCACGGTGTTTCTGATGCACGATGTAGAGGGGTTCACCCATGAGGAGATCGGGACCGCTTTGGGAATTCAATCGGGAACTTCCAAGGCCCAACTCTCCCGAGCCCGGGCCAAACTACGGGGTTCGTTAGCCGCGTTCGCCGGAGGAACAGGATCATGATGGACAAGCGATCAGATGAACAACTCGACAAGTGGATCGCGGAGCAGGCGCGGTCGTACCATGAAGCCGACTACCTGCCGCGGGAAGAGATGTGGGCCGCCATTCAGGCCACTCGGCGCAGCCGCACTGTCCGGTCGATCAGGCCGCGGGTACGGTGGCTGGCGTGGAGTGTCGGGGTTGCGGCGATACTGGCATTGGGCATGGGGCTTGGGATCATCATGGCCAATCAACTGAGCGACTCCGGTCCATCGGTCACCACGATCGACATGGTACCCGAGGCCGGGCCGCGGGAATCTCGCGTGAGCACCGCACTGGCAGTAGCTACGACGGAACACTTGGCCCAGACCGAGACGTTCCTCTCGCTCTTCCGGGACGCCGTCCGCTCCGGCAACGATTCTCACTACGCCGGCGCCACTGCCCGGACTCTGTTGGCGACCAACCGATTGTTGACCGACTCAAAGATCTCCCATGACGCCGCACTCAAGGAATTGCTGCAGGACCTCGAACTGGTCCTGGCACAGATCGCCCAACTGCAAGAGGGCTCCTGGGAGGGCGAGACCGACCTAATAACCGATGGCATCGAGCAACGCGCCGTGCTGAGGCGGCTGCAGACCGTGGTTCCGGCCGGAACGCCACGCGGCGCTCTCAGTCTATAAAAGGAGAAGACCATGTTGACCCGATTCAAACAGCAGTTGGTGGTACTCGGCGCGGGATGCACCGCAGGGCTGTTGCTGCTGTCAGTTCCAGCGGTAACACCGGCGATAGCCCAGGGTGAGAAAGTCTACCGGCCGCAGATGGTGGCCATGGCTCCTCCGGGTATCGATTTGGTCGATCCGGTTCTTCCGGTTGGACCGACGCTCATGTCGGCTGTCAGCCGCGATCCGGACGACTCATTGTTCAGCGCAGGACGGGAGGCTTTGAACCGGAACAACTTCCGCGACGCGGTCCGGCTGTTCGAACAACTCCGCACCGGCTATCCGCGTTCGAACTTCGTTCCCAGCGCCATGTACTGGGAGGCGTTCTCCCGATACCGACTGGGCGGGACAGACAACCTGCGGCAGGCACGACAGCTCCTGGAAAGCCAAATCGCAGAGTATCCCAACGCCAATACCCACAACGACGCGCTCACCTTGGCGGCCCGACTCGATGGCGAACTCGCCCGCCGGGGCGACGCCGAAGCGGCCAGGGATATCGCCCAAGAACTACAGGACCAGGACTGCGTCGAGGGGGACAACGACGTGCGCATCGCGGCGCTCAACGCCCTGATGAACAGCAACCCGGAACGGGCGCTCCCGATCCTCAAGCGCGTCCTCCAGCGGCGCGACCCGTGTTCCGCCGAGATGCGCAAGACGGCGCTGTTCGTGATCTCCCAACAGGGTGGCGACGAAACAGCCGCCATCTTGATGGACGTGGTGGCCAACGACCCCGACGCCGACATGCGGGGCAGCGCCGTCTTCTGGCTGTCGCAGAACCCGAGCCCGGAGACGATCCCCCTGCTCGATTCGCTGCTGCGATACTCCACTGACGACGAGATCCGCGAGAAAGCATTGTTCGCCCTGGCGCAGCAGGACGACGAGCGAGCGGCCGCCACCATGCGCGCGGTCATCCAGGATCCGTCAATGCCTAACGAGCTGCGCGGCAACGCCATCTTCTGGCTGGGTCAGAGCGAGTCGCCGTCGACCAACTCTTATCTGCGCGAACTGTACGCCAGCCTGGACGACGACGAACTGCGCGAACAGGTCTTGTTCGCTGTGTCCCAGTCGGACGACCCGGCCAACGGCCGGTGGCTGGTCGACATCGCCACCGACCCGAATCAGCCGATGGACCTGCGCAAGAACGCCCTCTTCTGGGCCGGGCAAAGCGGCGTCGGCCTGGCGGACCTCATCGCCATGTGGAACCTGGATCTCGACCAGGAGATGAAGGAACAACTGGTGTTCGTGTATTCGCAGAACGACGAGCCCGAGGCGCTCGACAAGCTGTTTGAGATCGCCCGCACGGAAACGGACAAGGAACTGCGGGAGAACGCGATTTTTTGGTTGGGGCAGTCCGATGATCCGCGGGTGACAGCGTTCTTGGAAGAGTTGATCAATAATTAGAACGGCTGGTGGCGGGTGGCGAGAAAATGAGGATCGCCCCTGCCAACCTCCAACGGCGAAGCACTAGCCACTAGCCACCTGCCGCACCTTGGAGAATGACGTGAAACGAATCATCAGCACCATTGTGGCGTTCCTGGTAGCGGCCTCACCGGCGGCGGGCCAAGATCTGGTCCGGACGGTATCGGGTATGGACCGGGGAACGGTCCGGGCACGTTACGCAACGCGACCGGGCACTTGCGGCCACGAGGACAACATTCAATTCGGCTCCAGCCGGACTGTCATCAACGGACGGCGGAGCAACCAGCGTTGCATCGAGGGCCCGGCGTTTCTGCAGCTGGAGATTCGAAATGGCAGTGTAAGTGAGGCCGAGGTCAGAGTGGGCGTGGAATCGTGGCCGCGAGCTGGCGCCGCGGTTACCGAGCTGGGCCGCCTGGCGGCAGCCGAAGCTACCTCCGCGTTACTCGAATTGGCCGAAGATGCCCGGGGCGATGCCGGCGAAGACCTGGTGTTTGCCGCCGTCATCGCCGACAGCGCAATACTGGTCGACCCGCTCCTACGCCTGGCCCGCATGAATGGAATCGATGAGGACACGCGCAAGTCAGCGGTGTTCTGGCTGGCCCACGCTACCGATGAGGATGTATCCGGGCAACTCGAGACGTTGGCGATGGATGGGGCGATCCCCCTGGAAGTTCGTGAAGCCGCCGTGTTCGGCTTGTCTCAGTCGGATGGTGCCACGGCCGGGCCAGCGCTCCGGCGAATCGCCATGAGCACGGCGCCCACGGAACTTCGAGAGAACGCCGTGTTCTGGCTGGGGCAATCCGATGATCCCCAGGCGGTGGAGTTCTTGACCGAACTGGCCCGTGGCACAGGACCGCTTGCGGAGAAGGCCGTGTTCGGTTTGTCGCAGCACGACAGTCCGGAGGCGAATCGGGAGTTGAAGGAGCTGGTAACCGACCGGAATGTGGCTGGGGACGTTCGAGAGAACGCCATCTTCTGGCTGAGCCAGAGCGACGACGACGGCAATGTTGACTTCCTGCGGCAGACGTATCGCGAGCTGGAAGATCCCGATCTCAAGGAAAAAGTGATCTTCAGCGTGTCACAAATAGGTGGCGACGGTGCGGTAACCTGGCTACTGGCGATCGCCGGCGATCGAAACGAGCCTGCCGACGTGCGCAAGAATGCTCTCTTCTGGGCCGGGCAGGCCGACGGCGCGGATGACCGGTTGATCGCCTTTTACGAGGACGTCACCGACCGGGACATCAAGCAACAATTGATCTTCGTCTACTCTCAGGGCGACAGCGAGACTTACCTGCGTCAGTTGATCCACATTGCCCGTAACGAAACCGATCACGACCTTCGCGAAAACGCCATCTTCTGGCTGGGACAATCCGATGCTCCTGAAGCCATGGCGTTTCTCGAAGACCTGATCGCCGGCTAGCGACACTCGTGTCGAGAAAGGAAAGGCCGACCGTGCGATTCATCACCACTGTGTTCATTGGGGGACTGATGGTTACCGGGCCCCTTGCCGCTCAATCAATGGCCGAGCGTATTGCGGCCACCGAAGGCGAAGTGCGACTCAGCTACGGCACAAAACCTGGCGTGTGCGGCGACGGCCGCAACAACATCAACACCGGAAGTTCGATCCGTCGTGACTCGAAGGGGTGGTGTGAACCAGGACCCGCACGGATGCAACTGACAGTGCGTGGAGGCCGGGTGGTGGACGCCGACCTGGCGGTGGGTGGTCGGTGGAACGACGGGCAGGCAGCCCTCGATCTCGGTCGGGTTGCGGCGCCGCTGGCCGCCGAAGTCCTATTGAAGCTGGCAGCGGATGCCCTGGACGACGGCGGTGAACTCGTCATGGGAGCGGTGGTGGCCGATAGTGCTACGGTGTGGCCGACACTACTCGACTTGGCGAAAACACCATCGGTTTCCGAGGACACCCGTGACAACGCCACGATGTGGCTGGGATTCGCCGCTGGCGATGCGCTGGGGCCCGACGATGAAGCCGAGGACGACGACGTGCGCGAGAGCGCCATCTTCGCCTTGTCCCAACGGCCCAAGGATGAAGCAGTTCCGGCGCTCACGCGGGTGGTGGAGGGAGATCATCCAGTGCATCTCAGAAAGAGCGCCCTGTTTTGGTTGGGACAGACTGACCGAAAGCGGGCGATATCGGTTTATGAGGAGATTCTCAGGGGAAGTTGAGGGCGGAAAGGTCAGGCGGTCAGGCGGTCAGGCGAGCACACGGTCCATTACATTGTCCGCATGATCGGCCATACACAGACTCGCCTCGCTGCCCCCGCTGCCCTCGCCGCCCTCGCTGTTTTCGCAGCTTGCGAAAACAAGACCGAAGCTCCGACTCTCGACCTGCCAACCACTACCGATACGCTCACACTTGCCTCAGGGGCCATAACTGAAGGTGCCTGGATGCACGGGGAAACGTGGGCGGTCCTAGAACCAGATGACGGCACGGTTTGGCTAGTGGACTTTACCGAAGGCTCGGCGATTGTGGTGGGCGTACCCGGGGAGCATTACCGCAACCCCTACGGCATTTTCAGTTTCCGGGACACGCTGTTCGTCAACGACTGGGGCTCGGGACGGACCACGATGTGGTCACCTGATGGTGACCTGCTGGATGCTATCCCCGCAACCAACGCAACCCGAGGCACGCTTCCCCGGGCGCGGGATGCTGACGGGCGTTTCTACATAGCCGTACGCCCGCCCCCGGGCCCGGACGGACAGGGAAACAAAGACTCGGCCGCCGTCCTGCAAACCAACCACCAACTTGACCAAGTTGACACGGTGGCAATGCTGTCTCCACTCGACATCGCGGAGGTATTTGGGGACGCGGGACGCCGTTTCGAGCGCAAGGTGTTTTCCGGAGAGGACGCCTGGGGGGTACTGCCGAATGGGACTCTGTGGGTCGCCCGAGTCAATCACAATCGGGTGTGGTTCTTTCCCACCGACGCGCCGGAGCATCGTGGGCCGATGCTACCTGACCCGATCTTCCCGGTGAACCGGGCCGACCGAGAAGTATTCCTGCGCCAGTTTCCCGATGGGCTCAGGAAGACGGCTCAGCAACTTCCCTTTGCCGAGGTCAAGCCACCGTTCCTGGCGGGCCTGACGGGCGCAGATGGCAACGTGTGGCTGCAGAAGAGTCGCGAATTGAGCGACACTGTCCAGATGTACCACCAGGTTGGCCCGGACGGAGAGTTGGGTGCCCTGATTCGGGTCCCCCTTCCCGCCAAGATTCTTGCGGTAGGCCCCAACCGGGTGCTGGTGGTGCAGCCAATCGAAAGCGGCGTCCGGTTGTGGCAGTTCGACCATCCCCCAGCACAAGCCGATCAGGCGACTCCCGAAATATCGATGACGACCTTACCGAAGTGATCGGATTCCTGTAGTCGCTCGAAAGCACGAGGCCCCTCGTCGAGAGGGAACGTCCGGTCCACAACCGGCCACAATTTTCCCTGGGCCGCGAGACCCACGACGTCTTGATACTCGCTGTGGCTCCCCATCGTCGATCCCAAGATGTCGTACTGAAACCAGAACAGCCGGCGCAAGTCGGTCGACACTATGGGTCCAGTCGTTGCGCCACAAGTAAGCAACCTC
>CAXMUQ010000191.1:0-15569 GCA_964196605.1 uncultured Acidimicrobiia bacterium | reverse complement strand
GCAGCGGAAGCATGTCCTTCATCGGCGCAGGCCAGCAGGTCACGCCCGACGACCTTGCCACCGTGATATACACGTCCGGGACCACAGGGAACCCCAAGGGTGTCATGCTCACCCACGGCAACCTGACGTCCAATGTCGTCGCCGGACTCCAGGTGCTGTCGATCTCGGACGCCGATCAGTGTCTCTCGTTCCTGCCGCTGTCCCACATCTTCGAGCGGATGGCGGGCCACTACTGCATGCTCAAGGCGGGAGTCGTCATCAACTACGCCGAGAGTATCGAGCAGGTCTCACCCAACATGATCGAACTGGGCCCGACGGTGGTGCTGTCGGTGCCGCGGTTATACGAGAAGATCTACGCCCGCGTTCTGGAAAACGCCCTGTCCGGATCCAAGCTGAAGCAGAAGATCTTCTTCTGGGCCAAGCGCACGGCTGAGCGCTGGGCCGAGTATCAACTGGCGGGAGAACCGGTGCCGGCCATACTCGGCCTCAAGAAAGCCGTGGCTGACAAGCTGGTGTTTTCGAAGTTGCGTGCCCGCACCGGCGGGAAACTCAGATTCTTCGCCTCGGGCGGTGCACCTTTGTCGCCCGAAATAGCCAAGTTCTTCTACGCTGCAGGGTTGATCATTCTGGAAGGCTACGGTCTTACGGAAACGTCACCCATCATCACGGTCAACACCTTCGACAACATAAGGCTCGGCACCGTCGGCAAGGTGCTACCCGGCGTGGAAGTGATGATCGCCGACGACGGCGAGATCCTGACCCGCGGACCGCACGTCATGAAAGGCTACTACAACCTCCCCGAGGCAACAGCCGAGGCGCTGGACGACAACGGCTGGTTCCACACCGGCGACATCGGGGTGCTCGATGGAGACGGCTTTCTCAAGATCACCGATCGCAAGAAGGACATCATCGTTACCGCCGGCGGAAAGAATATTGCTCCGCAGCCCATCGAGGGTCTCATCAAGACCAACCGCTACGTCCTCAACGCGGTCATGCTGGGCGACAAACGCAAATTCCCCATTCTACTCGTTGTACCAGAGTTCGACGTCCTGAAAGCCTGGGCCGACGAGACCGGCATCAGTTATACCGACGACGCCAACCTGGTGGCCAACTCCGATGTGGCGGCCAAGGTCGAAGCTGAAGTGAAGAAGAGCCTGCGCGGTCTGGCCCAGTACGAAGTGCCGAAGAAAATGGTCATGATCGACCAGGACTTCACCATCGAGAGCGGCGAGCTGACGCCTACGCTCAAGGTCAAGCGGCGGGTCATCGAACAGCGTTACGCCGATCAGATCGAAGCGGTGTACGCCGAAGCTGAGGGTGGGGCCCGCGACATAGATGGACGCTGACGCCGGCTCGGGCTAGCCCCGCCGGACCACCCAAACACCCTCGGCGCTGCCGAGGGCTTCCCAACCTTCGCGGGCCTGCTCCGGGCCCTCACCGACGATCCTGAGCCCCGGCAACACCACCCGGTGGGCCTCCTCCAGCCACGCGGGATCCGAGCCGTAGCCCGCTCCCAGAACGACGCCACGAACCGACCCGGTCTTCAATGGGATCCGGCCTGCGCCGATCACGCTGACGTCGGCGCCACCGGGAAGCCCGGCTGGAGCATTGAGCGCCACCAGGTGTACCCCGTCGAGCAACCCGGCCAGTTCAGCACCAAGCAGGGCCACACCCCCAACAAGGACTACATAGCCGCCCGGTCCGGTGAGGCCGAGAAAGGCGTACGCCGCGCCGGCGTCGAGCGATGGGACACTACTGGAAATATCAGGTGGGTCGCCGAGGCGGGTGATCCCATCTTTGATGCGGAACGTCTCTCCGCACACAGGACATCCCAGCTCGCCGGACACTACCACGCGGTGTTCCACCTGGTCGGGAAGTAACACCAAATACTGTTCTGGATGATCAGCCGGACAGCGCAACACATCCGTTAGTTCGATGAACAACGACCGGCCTCCAGCTCAGGGCCTGAAGACGACCCAGCTCAACATGCCTTCGTGCACGGTGACCACCCGGTACACGCGCAGTCCGTGAATCTCGGTCCCAAGGATGTAGCTCCCGGCCGGGACATCGCTCACGGCGAAGTTTTCGTCATAAAGCGGATGGGGATTGGCCAGATCGCCGTAGGTCTCGGCGAACGAGAAGGGTGTTTCCGGTGGGTCGTGTTTGACGATGCCGTAGATTCTGGCTTGGCGAACTGGCTGGCCGTCCCCATCGAGTACCTGCCCGGCAATGACACCGGTCCCGGGGATGGGATCGATCCACAGCTCGGGGTTGGTGGTGTACTCCGGGTAGCGTTCCAGAGAGTCGACGATGGCGCCCACGCTGTCCGTGGGCGCCGCGTGCACCTCCAGGTGCAGGTGGTCGTTGGTGGCCCGGCCGGTATTGCCGACGGTGGCGATGGTCTGGCCGCGCGACACTCGCTGACCCTCCGAAACCGTCAATTCTGCATTGTGATAGTAGGTCGAATAGATCCGGTACCGTTCACCGTTGGCCCTCACCACCGAGTCGTGCTTGATGGCCACCGTCAGCGCTCCCCTTTCAGCGGGACCGGCGTACACCACGCTGCCGGCGCCGATTGCGCGCACGGGGGTGCCGTCGGGGTTGTTGAATTCCACCCCCTGATGCTCCTGGAAGTTGCCGCCCATGGTAGAGCCGTAACGGTACGTCTGATCGATGAACGGATTGTGGTCGAGCGCTATCGGCCGCCGGAACCACGTGGTCCTCAGTGGCAACGAGTCCGGTGGCGGGTCCGTCACACCCTGTGCCGGTCCCGTGGCCGTGTCCGGCAGAATCTTCAGGCCCGACGCGCGCGACAGGCACGGCAACGTGTCCCGGGCCATGTGAAAGCCGCACTGGGTACCGCTCACCAGATAGCGATCCATCACCAGGCCGGCCAGCGGGGGAAACGCCGCGAACGTCAGTGTGCGGCTGGTCCATCCGCCCGTGGGAGTGCGCTCGTACCGGTACCGGCCGCCCATGGTCGACACCAGCAGTCCACGCCGCTGACTGGCGATGCGCCGGACGTACTCGTTCCCCAGAACAACCATGGCGCTATCGGCCGGACCGGGTGCAACGGGGCCTGTGGAATCCACCAAAGCTAGCCACGCGCGGCCGTCGTCCGTCGTCACCTGGATTCCGTCGGCGGTGGCAACCCACGTGGTATCGCCCCGGGTCACGATGCCTGAAGGCGCCACGTACTGCCACTCCGGTCCCAGGTCGTCGAACGTCCAATTGCGCCAGGTGACCCCGTCGTCGTGAGACACACCCCACCCGTTGCCGATGGTACCGTACCACACCTGCCCTCTCGGTCCGAAGGCGATGGCGTGGACGAAGTCCCATCCAATGGATGTCTCGCTGGTGTCGCGCCGGATGTTGACCCAGGTGTCGGACCCGGGATCGAGCCGGAACATCCCCTGGCCGTAGGTGCCCACCCAGATGGCGCCCCGCGGAGCCCGCGCAATGGCCAGGACGTGCACGCCCCACCCGGCGGAATCGGGTAGCGCCGGAAGTGGGGCTTGGCCCAGCGCCGGCCGGCTCATCAGAGCGGAAACGGCCAGCACTACCATGAGGCGCTCGATCATCGCGTTGTGGACTCTCATGCTGAAGGAGGTGTCGGTGCCAGCCGTAGCCAGTCGACCTGCACGGAGGCCGGCCGGCTGATCAGGAACAAAATAGCCTGCGCCACGTCCTCGGGGCGAAGCATGTCCGACCGGGCCAGGAAACCCGGCCTGTTGTCGGGGTCGACCGGATCCCACGCATCGGTGTCCGTCGGCCCCGGCGACACCAGGCTGAAACGAAGACCCGACCCGCGGTACTCGGCCAACAACGCTTCGTGCAACCCACGCAGCCCGTACTTTGAAGCAGCGTAGGCAGCGTTCTCCGGCAGGCCGGTGTGGTCGGCCACGCTCCCCACCGTCACCAGCAACCCCCGGCCAGCTAGTTTCATGGCCGGCAGGAACGCCCGGGCAACGTTGAAGGGCGCTTGCAGGTTGGCGGCGAGCTGCTCGCTGAACGTTTCCCCGTCGGTGTCCTCGAACGGCCGCAACAGGAACAGGCCGGCGTTGTTGACCACCACGTCCGGGGCGCCCCACCGTTCCACGATCTCGGCGCAGGCGTCCTCGAGGGCACCACTATCCGTCAAATCGCACGGTACGTCCCAGCGGTCGGCTTCCTCCCGCGGCGTGAGCGACCGGGCCAGTCCCGCCACCCGTGCGCCGGCGTGCCGCAACGATTCGGCCGTCGCCGCGCCGATGCCTCTCGACGCCCCGGTGACCACGGCCGTCGTCCCGGACAAGTCGGTCATGACGACGGCGAATTGTGGACCAGGCGAAGGAACTCTTCGCGGGTCTTGAGGTCGTCGCGGAACACCCCCCTGACGGCACTGGTAACCGTCCTGGAGTTCTGTTTCTCCACGCCGCGCATCATCATGCACAGGTGGGACGCTTCGATCACTACACCGACGCCTCTAGGGTCGAGCACCTTCATGATGGCGTCGGCCACCTGGTCGGTCAGCCGTTCCTGCAATTGCAGCCGGTGGGCAAACATGTCGACGATGCGGGGCAGTTTGGACAGGCCGATGATCTTGCCGTTGGGTATGTAGGCCACGTGGGCCCGCCCGAAGAACGGCAGCATGTGGTGTTCGCACATCGAGTACAGTTCGATGTCCCTTACCATGATCATGCTCTCGTGCTTCTCCTCGAACACCGCCTGGCCGATGACGCCTTCAATCGTCTGGTTGTATCCCTGGGTCAGCCAGCGGAGGGATTTCTCGACTCGCTCGGGCGTCCGTTGGAGACCGGGGCGGCTGGGATCCTCGCCGAGCGCTTGGAGTATCTGGCTTATCTGGTCGGCGAACGATTCGCCGGTTGGGGGCGTCATCTCAAGTACCCCCGTCGTAATCGACATAGTTCCGGGGCGTTTCCCACAATCGCACGTTGGCCAGGGTTCCTGCCGGTAATTGCGACGCCAACTGCTCCCAACAAAACATTGCAATGTGCTCTGCTGTTGGAATGTGGTCGGCGAACCAGGCCACGTCGAGATTCAGGTTCTTGTGGTCGAGCGGCTTGACTACGAGGGCGTCGATGAGGGCATGGAGAACGGCGATGTCGATCACGAACCCTGTTGCGGGATCGATCGGACCTCGGACCGTCACATCCAATTCGTAGTTGTGCCCGTGGAAATTGAGATTGTTGCAAGCGCCGAAGGTGTCCTCGTTCCACGCATCCGTCTGTGATGGATTGTGGAGCCGGTGCGCTGCGTTGAAGTGGGCACGGCGTGTTACGGAAGTCAGGGGCATTCGGCACCGCGGTCGGGGTCAGGGTCGGCCAGAAACACAAAGCGCCGACCTCCGCAAGATCGGCGCTTTCTGTGCATGCGGCAATGGAGAGGGTTATTGAAGCCCGACGAGCAGTATTGGCGCCCTCACAATGACCTCTGCCTACCCACGGGGGGCGTGACATCAGCCAGAGAATATGGGCCCGTCATCGGATGTTGGCTCAATAGGATGGCTCCCCATCACCGCCTTACCTGACTAAGATATAGGCGTGTGAAATGGCCGTCAACAATACCACCCCGGATCGCCCACATGCCGCAAAGACCCGTGACCCTGGTTCTCAGCCTGGCCACGTTCGCTGCCTGGATCGCGTTCGGTTTCGTAATCCCGGTCGGCGTCGGCATCGTGCACGCGCTGCTCGGCGTGTCGGCCATACTGTTCGTGCGATGGTGGGGGCGCACGCGTTGACGGCTGGAGCGGCCGGCTAGATCTCCCAATTGGAAAACACGATACCGGAGTCGGGGATCGGCTCGTCGTATCCAACGTAAGTCATCCGCAGGTCGGTCCACTGCACCTGAAACCCGCACTGCACCAAAGCCCGATAGGCCTCGGGAAACCCCGTCTGGCACCGCACCGAAAGACGGCCGACCCCCAGGTCCTCTCCGGCCCCCATCAGCCCTTCTATCACGGCCTCGAACGCCGCCAGGTCCAACGCCACCAACTTCAACACCCTTAACTCTTCCGCCGGCCGACCCTCGGCCAACGGAGACGAGTGCCACAGCGCGAATCCGGCGAGAGCGCCATCCCGGTTCACGACGCTCGTGTCACCCAGCCTGAGGTCAGCCGTAAGTTGTATCTCTCTAATGAAGTCACATGACGGCTGGACCTCGGAGGTCAGCGCCCTGCACGCCTCGAGTATGCTCTCGGGATCACTAGCGGTCGACAAAGTGTCGCTGGGCCCGCCGCCCGACGAAAGCTCGCGCGTGAGAGTAACGGTCAGGTACCGGGGAACGAACTCCAACCCGCTATAGAACCCGATGTTGTCGACCGTGCGCGGCATCGTCTCCAGTCCGATGGTCTGCACGCCGCCGGCCCTCAGCCAGTCGACCCCGGACTGAACGATCCGCTTCCCCAATCCCTGTCCCTGAAGGTCGGGCCTGACCGCCAGGGGACCCATCCAGCCCTCACCACCGGAACGGTGCACCATGTTGAACGCCGCCAGGCCATCGTCGTCGTGCCACACCATGGCCCCCTCAGCGGCATCCGCGATGGCGTAGCGCCACACCTTCGGATTCAACTGCGGTACCCGCACTCCCACGAGCCCATCCCGCCGGTAGCGGTCGGTGAATGATTCGGAGAACACCGCGTTCATGGCGGGGATGTCCTCCACGCCGGCGGGCCTGGGCCCGCTGATTGCTTCCCTAAGCCGCGGCACCGGGATCCTCGGGAAGCTCTTCCTCGCTCACGCGCGACACACGCAGCTTCTCATCCACGTCCACCCGGATGACCCGGTCAAAACCCTCGCGCACCGATTCGATGTGGGTAATGAGCACCACCTGGGGAAATTTGTCCGCGAGACTGCGCAACAACTCCAGTACCGAGGCGCGCCGTTCCTCGTCCAGGGATCCGAAGATCTCGTCGAGCACCAGGAGCGACAACGGCTGTCCGGCGCGTTCGGCGATCATCTGACTGATGGCCAACCGCAGCGCCAGACTTGCTACGTCCTCTTCGCCGCCGGACACAACCGGTTTTGCCTGACCATCTTCCATCAGGACGGCGACGTAGTCTTCGTCGAGTTCCAGGTCGGAGTAGCGGTCGTTGGTCAGGTCCCGCAGGAACACTGACGCCAGCTCCGACAATTCCGGCCGCAGCGCCGCGTTGAGATCGGTCCGCAGATCGGTGAACGCGCGATTCAATTCCTGGTGGAGCAACAGATCGCGCTTGGACGCGTCAATGGCCGTCAACATCTGCGTGCGCTCTTCCCGGCGGCGCATTATCGCGGCCAGGGATTCCGTGGCCGCCTCCAACTCCGCTCGCGCGCGAACCACTCGCTTATCGGCTTCGTGTTTGGCGGTGCGCACCTGTTGCACGGCCTGCTCCGCGTGGGCATACGCTTCGTCGGTGAATCCCAATTCGGCCAGCTGGTGCTGCAGCGCTGCGGCCTCACTCTCCAACTCCGACAGCTCCCGTTCCGCCCGTTCCGCTTCTCCCACCAGGGTCTCGGCCTGATCCGCCAGTGCCCGTTGCCGTTCCGCCTGCAGCACCACCGGCTCGAGCGCTTCGATGTGCCGCTTGACCTCGTCGTGCCGGGCCTGGTCATAAGCGGTGTCGGATTCCACGAGATGCTGCTCGAGTTCTTTCAGTCGCTCTTCCGTAGTCTCACGCTCTTTCAGGAGACCGGGCCGCTTTTGCACCTGCTCCTGTAGTCCTCTGGCCGCCACCTCCGCCTCGCGCGCGGTCCGTTCCCGCAGCTCCCGTTCCGCCTCGGCCCCGCGGAGGTCGTCGGGCTCGGTCTCCAATTGTTTAATGCGCTTCTTGTAGAAACTGCCGTTGAACTCCACTTCCTGAAGCTGCTGATCGAGCAGTTCGATGACGCCGTCGAGGTCGTCCCCCAGGGGCCGGCCGCAGGTGGGGCAATCACCGTCCGCCCCCGCCGCCGACACGCGGTCGCGTTGGGCCTTGAGGTCGCGGTACTGGTCCGCAAGGGTGGCCCGTTTGGTCTGCGCGTCCTGAGCGTCTCGCACCCAAGCGGTACGCATGTCTTCCGCAGCCGTCACCGCCGCCTGACGGGCCTCACTCACGGTTTGGGCCAGCGTCGTCGCCTGAGATACGGCGGCATCATCGGGTAACTGCGCCAGCCGCTCCCCGACGGATTCCAAGGTTCGCCGCACCTCCGACGCCTGCGCCAGGTAGCCGCGCCGGGCCGAGTGGGTTTCGGCCTGCCGGTCCAGGGCAACGCGCTCCTCCTGCAAGGCCGGAAGCGGGGCCAGTTCCTTGTCGAGCGCCTCGAGTTGGCCCTTTGCTCCCACAGCTTCGGCCAGTTGCCGGTCGAGTGTGGTGAATCGCTCGCGGGTGTCACTGACCTTGTGCTCCGCAAGTTTGCGATCCCCGTCGAGCTTCACCACCCGGTCACGTACTCGTTGGATGGCCTCCCATTCTGGCTCCACCCTCGCCTGGTCCGCCACAGCCGCCTCTAGCGCCTGCTGCCCCTTGGCTGCCGTCTCACTCGCGAGTGTATGACGATGTTCCGCCGTTTCTTGCTCCGCGTCGAGGACTTTCGCGTCGACCAGACTCTGCTGCAACGCTTCCACCGTGGCCTTGAGGGCCGACCGCTTCACCTTCAGATGTTCTTGAACAAGGCGCAATCGCTCGTAGCCCAACACCCGTGACAGGAACTTGGCTCGCTCCGGCGCCGACATCGCCGCCATCACCGCCAGTTCCTTCTGGCTGGTGAAATAGGTGTTGTAGAATTCGTCCCGCGTCATGCCCAGCAGACGGGATACCTTGTCCGTAACGGCGCCGAGACTGTTGGCGATCGGAGAAGTGTCGCCATCGAGATACAGCTCCGCCGAGTTCAGTCCCCGCGTCAGCTGGTAGCGGTGATGGCCCAGGGTGAACTCGAGTTCCACCTTGACGGTCGAGCGGGGTGGCGCCCCGCGGCGGCGAATCGAATCACGCGTTCCGCGTGCGGCCGACGTCCCGTAGAGGGCGAAGCCGATCGCCTCCAGCAGCGTGGTCTTGCCGGCGCCGTTGGGGCCTACGATCCCGGTCAGGCCCATGCCCAGGTCGAGCACGGTATCCTCGTGTTGCCGGAAATTCTGCAGGCGCAACCGATGGAGCTGCACTATTCCTCCACCGGATCGTGCGACACCGAAGCGATCAGCTCGGTGCCCACACGAACGAACGTCTCGCGGTCGAGTTCCTCGGGGAGCGGCCGGCGGCCCAGATACTCCGTCACCACCTCGGGGAGAGTCTGGCGCCGGCCGGGGCTGCCGACTCCAACCGTACGCTGACCTTCGGGCCGCCGGATGTCGAGTTGGAAGTGAAGGGCATCCGCCTTGTAGTCCCTGATGGCCGTGTGATCCAGTTCACGCGCCACGTGGCGCGGAACGTCGTGCACCACCTGACGCACTATCTGATCGGTCAGACCGTCCGTCAGCGTGTGGACCCGGTCGCCGATCAATCGATCCAATTCCGCGGGCGACAGGTCCGTCCCTTCGATAAGTGGCAGATCGATCAACCGCCGGGCGTGCGGTACCGGCTGGCGGGTGACCTCGCCGGTTTCCAGATCGGCCAGCAACCACGCCTTGTCCCGCACGCCGCGCTCGGCCTCGTCCAGCAGTTCGCCCCAGGGGTTGGTGCTGGTGTATTCCAGCGCACCGCAATACCACATGTTCGGCGCCAGCTGGGACTGCACGTGGTAGTGCCCCAACGCTACGTAGGACCACGCGGCCGCATCGAAATCGGCCGGCTTGACCAACGCCCCGCGGTACTCGGCAGTACCACTGTCGGAGGGAAACGTGCCTTCGATTTCCGCGTGCATGGCGAGCACTTCGAAGCGCGCGCTACCGTCGGGTCGCAGGTCCGGCCGTATCTCTCCCATCAGGGCCTGGTAAGGTACGGCCAACACTGACAGATCGAGCTCCGGGAACACCAACCGTTTCTCTTCCGCGACGACCACCTCGACGTTGATCTCGCTGAACAGGTTGATGATTCCTCCCGTTTCACGCGACCGGGGCGTGTCGTGGTTGCCAGCAAGCAGAATGATCTTGGTTTCGGGGAGCGCGTTGCGGATTCGCTGGAGTTGCTGGAAGGCGAAGATGATCGCCTGGTTGGTGGGCCGGACGGAGTGGAAGAAATCACCCGCTATGATCACCACGTCCGGCTGCGCCTCCAGAACACCGTTCACCGACCAGCGGAAGGCGTTGGCTACGTCTGCTTCCCGTTGGTTGATGCCGGTCGGGGTGTGCCGGTGGTAGCGCCGGAACCCCAGGTGCACGTCGGCCAGATGAGCGATCTTCACGGCTGGAGAATGCGCCGGACGGCCGAGCGAACGCAAGCGGTCACGGGGCGTACGGATCGTCGTGGCGCATTACCGAGGGAATGGCCCGGCGCGGTTGGACCACCTCCGGTTCGATCACCCGCCCCAGACAAGACAGGAAAAACGGCCACGGCCCGTCCGGACGGGCCCGGCGCGTGGCGTGAACCGCCTGGCGCACATCCGACTCCCGGCGGCCATCGATCCGATCGGCCACGGTGTCGTCGCTGATGGTGGCGCCCAACTGACGCAACTGGCGGCCGACGGCGCTGGCAAACGGCAGATCGGGCTCCGGAGGGAACCGCTCAACCCCGTCCCGGCCACTCATGACGGCCGGCCTGGGGAAGCGTACGAAGATCGGCTGAGTGAAGTGGGGATGCCGCACCATCAGCTCCCCCTTGGGGAGCGTAGCCAGCTTGATCTTGATGGCGGGAGACAGGGTACCGTACCCCGGCGTGGCCAGCTCATCCATGTCCATACGGCCGTACAACGAGGTGCCGGCGTTGCCCACCACACGCCGGTGCACCTGCGACCGGAATTGTTGCGCCGAGAACAACACCAACCCGAGGTAACGGCCTCGCTCGGAGAGGTCGAGCAGCATCTTCCGAACGTACGACTCGGGCCCGTCGCCCGGCGCGTACTTGTTCAGTTCATCGACGAACACCACCACGTGATCGACACCGAGGTTGCGCCGCTCCAGATGCTCGCGCAACAAGGACACCACACGGGCGAACACCAGATCCTGCGCCAGCGGATCGAGCCCGGCCACGTCGACCACCAGCACACTGCGATCCTCGAACTTTCCCCACGGCAGATCGTTCACCGCCCCGTCGTCGATCACCAGGCCCTTGCTTCGGGTGCTGATATTCCCCAGACGGTTCCTCACCTTGCGGATCGTCGCCACATGATGGGTCTTCCACACTTCCCCGCCCCGGCCCAGCGCCTCCATGAAATCGAAGATCGCCCGGAAGAATTCCTCGAGATCGGCGAAAGTTTGAACCTGGAACGGAGCGTCTCTGAGGCTAGGATCGCGGTATTCACGTCCCACCACCCGCTCCGCCAGGAAATCGATGAAGGCGTCCGCCTTCGCGTCGAGGTCGTCGCGGTTCAAGAGGACTTCGGCGTAGTCGAGCACTTCACGCAAACCCCACACGAGCGGCTCGGTGTTGTGCGCCAGGTCGGCGTGGGTCCGCAGTGTGTTGAGGTTGACGCCGTCCGGTTTGAACGGCGCGTAGTGCCGAACATTGGCGAACGGCTCGGGCTTCAATCCCAACCGCTGGTACAGTGCCCTGTCTTCGTCGGTCAGTTCTCCCGGCTGATCCAGGAAGCACAGGTCCGGCCCCTTCACGTTGAAGGCCACTGCCGCCACCGATCCCTTGTGGGCCGGAAACGTCTGAAAGATGCTGCTCAGCATGAACTCGACGGCGCTGGTCTTGGTGGCCAAGCCGGATACGCCGGTGATGCCCAGGTGCGCCGCCTCCGGTCCCAGCAGAAAATCGGCGTCGAGATACACCGGGGCCTCCAGGCCGCCGGCGGAGTAGACCCCGACCGGAACCGCGGTCGCCTGGTCACCCGTGGTGTAGCTGTCCATCCGGAGGGCCGCGTTCACGTCGGCATCGTCTGCCTGATACACCGACGACAACGGCACCGGCTGCAACGGTTCCTCGGGCTCCTGCCGCAACACCGACGCCAGAAACAGACGAATCTCGGCCCGCTCGGTCGGTAGCTTTCCCGCCAACGCCGGATCGCCGTCGGCCCCGATCACGTCGTGCAGCGGCGTTATCAAATCGGAATAGGCGAACGCGTCCGTCACTACTCCATAGACTACTCTCGCCTCATCGGCCACGCGGACGATGGTGCCGATGCCGACGGGCGCCTCTCGGGCCGTCCAGAAATAGAACTGATGGGGAGTGGACGGCTTGAGTTCCGTCGCCACCACGCGGCCGATCGGGACGTCACTGGAGTTGGTCATGTCGATCATCGTCCCATCCGTGCTCGCAGATACACTTCCACATCGTGAATGCCGTACAGCAGTCGATCCCATCGCGGGTCGGGAGCGCTGACGGGAGCTCGCTCAGCCAGCAACCAGCGCGACAGCTGGTCTACATTGGATAGGGCGTCGTCTTCGGCCCGGGTTTCGATCCGTACCAAACCGTGGAATAGATCCTTTCCTTCCCAGGGCCACAGTCGCAGCGCCCACGAATGAACCGGCGCCAGCGATCTCGTCTCGGGCTTGAACACCGACGACCGGTGCCCATACGGCGTCCTCAGGTAGACGACCTGATCGGCCCCGGCGAACGGCAGGGTACTGTGACTCTTGACCACCCCGACCATCCGCGGGTCGGCGACCCAGTCGATACCCTCCGACAACGCGCCGTCTACCACCAGCCAAGCGTCCGACTCGGAACGGAACCGCCGGCCGACTTCCAACTCGGCGGCTCCCCGCTCCCGGTCGATCAACTTGCGGCCGGCCTGCACCTCGCGCACTGGATGGCCCGCCACCTCGTCGTCGAGTGGCATGAGCATCGCATCCTCCAGCACGTCGGCCACTCGCTCGAGCACTTCTGGCCGGCCGATAGCGAGGCGGCGTTCCAACGCCACGGCCAACCGAGGCCGTTTACCGGGACCTGATCGCACCCTGACCGCCGCCGCTACCCTGGCAACCACCAGCGGCGCAGTGTCGAGGTAGCCGACGATCTCATAGCGCTGGATCCCGTCGAGGAACCCCACAGCGTCGGGCCACGGCTCGGCGCCACCCACGGGATGGGCGGCCACCACGTCGCCCTCGATCAGACGGGCGGGCTTGATGGTGGCCTCCTGGGCCCGGCCCTCGCTGGCTTCCGGGATCCACGTGGCGGGGGTCAACCCGCGCCGGCTCAAGAGACGGCGCAGGCTGACGGTACTGACGGCTGGCATGCAGGAAAGGTAAGCGATCCGGCGAGATGTCAGGACACCGGCTTAGGCGTATGCCGCCCGAGTCGAAGCCAGCTCCTGAATGAAGGGGACCATTCGATCCATGGCGTCACGCAGCTCCTTGAGGGAAACGGCGTAGCTCAGCCGCACCCAAAGGTCGTCGCCAAACGCCGCTCCCGGAACCAGAGCGACCCCCGTCTTTTCCATCAGGTCGTGACAGAACTTCTCACTGCCGCCTTCGGCCACCAGCGTGTCGATCCTGAAGAAAAAATAGAACGCTCCGTGCGGCTCGACGAATTCGATTCCCGGCATCTCGGATCGGAACCGCTCGACCAGATAGTCCCGCCGCTCACGGAACGCCGCCACCATCTTCTCCACATCCGCCTGGACCTGATCGCTGGTAAATGCCTCCAACGCAGCCCACTGAGACGGCTGGGATGCCGCGCTGGTAGTGTGCGACTGTATCGCCGACATAGCCTTGAACAGTGGTGTCGGGACCAGGGCCGCCCCGATGCGCCAGCCGGTCATGGCGTAGGCCTTGCTCGCTCCGTAGATGACGATGGTGCGCTCGAGTAGTTCGTCTTCGAGGTCGAGCATCGACGCAGCCGGTTTCGATCCATAAGAAATCAGCCGGTAGATCTCATCCGAAATGACCCAGATGTCGTGTTCGTGGGCCCACTCCGCCAGTGCCTTCAACTCCGAGTGGGTGTACACCGACCCGGTCGGGTTGCACGGCGAATTCAGAATGAGGCCCTTGGTGAGTTTGTCGACCCGGCGCTCCAGGTCGTCGACGCTAACCTTCAGGCCCCACTCCGGATCTCCCGGCACCGCCACCGGTTCCGCGCGGGACAGCCGCACCATTTGGGGGTAGGACACCCACGCGGGTGTCGGGATGAGAACTTTGTCGCGAGGACCGAACAGGGCAAAGCAGGTGTTGAACACCGCCTGTTTGGCGCCGGTAGTGATAATGATGTTATCGGGATTGACCGCTCGCCCATCGCTCAGACGAGACAAGTTCACCGCCACCGCGGTTCGCAATTCGGGAATGCCCGCGTTGGGCGCGTAACGAGTCTTCCCGCGATTGATGGCCTCGATGCCGGCCTGGGACACCCGCGCCGGCGTTCCGAAGTCGGGTTCCCCCACTCCCAAGTCGATGACGTCCTCGCCCGCCGCAATACGCCGCTTGGCCTCGTTAGAGATCGCCACCGTTTGTGACGGTTCGAGGTAGGCGAGGTTTTCTGACAGTCCGTCGGGCATGCTGGGCTCCCTGTTCCGGTGCGTGGTCGGAGAAAGCTCCCCTCGTGGTCGAAGGCTGTCAACACCACCACGGAGTGGCCCGGCCCGGGCAATTGCGGTAGCTTCCCCACCCTTCTTACAAGCGCTATTTGACAATCGAGGGTGTGTCGTGGAAACGAGCGAACAGCAGTCGCCGGCCGGTGGAGCCGGAGCGGCCAAAAATCCGTCGTGGGACCCTGCCCAGGCGGCAAACATCGAACCGACCGTGGCCCGGGGCGGCAACGTGGTGGCCGTCATGCCACCGGCGCCCATATACCTCCATCCGGCGGCGGCGGCCCTGTCCCATCTAGCCGAGGAAACCGGCCTCCAGGTAATCGTCTTGGCGAGCGACGCCATGCTCGATTCGATCGGGCAGGCACTGGCACGGGCCTGGCACGCTACCGACGGCACCATTCTGACGGCCCGCGAAGCCAGTCGGGCGGTGAACCTCCTCCGCCTGAAACGCGTGACCGCCCTCGTCACCAGCCCGGATACTGCGCTCGCACTCCTGGCGCGTTCGTCACTGCCCCTCTCTTCAGCTCCGACGGTTCTTCTGGCCTGGCCGGAGACTTGGGACGACGACACGGCCCTGGCCGGTATCATGCAAGATCTTCCCGCCGAAGCACAACGAATCCTCTACACTGCAGATCCCAGCCGGGCTGAGAAGTTGGCTGAGCGTTACCTGCGCAAGGCACTCGTCCTCGGCATGCCACCGCACGGCACGTCATCGCGAGTCGAGCTACCCATCACGATTGCGTCAGTTTCGGGAACAGATATAGGGACGGCGGTTAGCCAGGTCCTCGATTTGCTGGAACCGGCCTCGGCGTCAGTGTGGACCGCGGCCGCTGAAACTGAATCGAAAGTGACCGAGGCGCTTGCCAAAACACCGTTCGAGGTGAAGGTCACGCGTGGCGGCATCGCTCCCGCCAAGGTGATCGTCGCAGCCGACTTGCCCCGGCCGGAGGACCTGGTTCGCCTGAACGCGGCCACCGACCGACTGGTCGTGCTAACACCGGCATGGGGGTTTCCCTATCTTGCCGGCCGCGCCGGCGAGTTGGAGACGCTCCGGCT
>CAXMUQ010000190.1:0-5174 GCA_964196605.1 uncultured Acidimicrobiia bacterium | reverse complement strand
GTCTGGCGGTCGGGCGCTAAGGTACTGACTGTAATTCACTTCACCATATAGGCTTACCGAACCTGCCGTTCAGCTGCCTACTGGAGATTCCCTACACCTCAGTCCGCCCGCTCACCCGTCCACCCTCTGCGCTTTATCTGCACCAACCGCTCCTTAGCCAACCTGCGCCCGGTCGGGGTGGCGGCTAACCCACCACCCGCCGTTTCACGGTAGCGGACGTCCATGCTTGCGCCAATCTCGCCCATCGTGTCGATGACTTCGTCGACCGGGATAGGAAACTCGATACCGGCCAGAGCCATCTCGATACCCGCCAAGGCGATGGCACCGCCGGTAGCGTTGCGGTAGACACACGGCACTTCGACCAGACCGCCGAGCGGATCGCACACCAAGCCGAGGGTGCCCTGCATGGTGAGAGCGGCGGCGTGTCCTGCCTGTGTGGCTGTACCGCCGAGGAGCTCCACTCCCGCCGCGGCTGCCATGGCGGCACCAACTCCGGTCTCGGCCTGGCACCCTCCGGCGGCCCCTGAGAGGGACGCCCGCGCCGCCGCCACAGCACCGACCAGGCCGGCGACAGCCAACGCGTGAATCAGCATCTGGTCGGTAGCTCCGGTACGCTTTCCCAACGCAATCAGCACTCCGGGGAGGACGCCGGCACCGCCGGCGGTGGGTGCGGCCACGATGACGCCCATGGCGGCATTGACCTCCTGGATCGCGAGAGCGCCGGCGAGCACGTCGTTGAACAGAGTGCCGACCAGCGGACCCCGGCCGGCAATCAGCTTGGCGGCGTCGCCCCCAACCAACCCGCTGACACTGTGCATCTCCCCGGTCAGGCCCTGCTCGATTCCCCGGCGCATGACGTCCAGGGCCTGGGCCAGACGTGCCTCGACCGTTTTACGGTCCATGAGCCCCGACTCCAGTTCGGCACGCAGGGCAATTTCCGCCAGAGAAACGCCGGCTTCGTTGGCAGCGGAGATGGCGTCGTTGAGGGAGTCGTACATCAGGTCACCCTGTCCAGAATCCGGGCCCACTGGACGCCCGGGATGGTCCCGATGTCTTCGATGGCCGCCTCGGTGGGTACTTCGTCGAGTTCGTAGACGTGAATTGCGTCACCGCCGCGGCGCCTGCGGAATACCTTCATGGTGGCGATGTTCTCCTGGTATCGGGCCATGATGCCGCTGGCCGCGGCGGCCACACCTGGCTCGTCGGCCGCCACGAACACCAGCGTCGGGAGATCACCGGTCACCTCGACCGGGTAACCGTCGATGCCGGTCACCTGAATGCGGCCGGCGCCGACTGATGAGGCGGTGATTCGTCTCTCGACGTCGGCCCGACGCACCGTCACCCGCGCGGTGTTGGGATGGACCTCACCCCTCAGCTTGACAGTGGCAAACTCCAACTCCAAGGCTCGTTCGGCGGCAAGGTCCAGGCTTTCCCGCAGCCTTTCATCGTCAGGTGCCAGCCCCAGAAGCCCACCAGCCAAAGCCCGGTCGGTTCCGTGGCCCGCTCCGGTCCGGGCGAACGACCCGTGCAGTTCGATCAACGCATGTTCGGGCTGCCCCGCCACCAGACCACGGGCGAACAGGCCAATACGACAGGCCCCCGCCGTGTGGGACGACGAGGGCCCGACCATGACTGGGCCAATGATGTCGAGTAGTGAGACCATGGGGGGGTGTCAGCAGGGCGGCGGGGCGGCCCAGTCTACATCAGCTCCACCGACTCGATGGCTCCAAGGTTGACGGCGATTTCCGTTTCGTCGGCCCCAGGAGGTAGCAAGTAGACCTCGTGTGCGGCGATGTGGGCGTCAACGCTGGTTGGCACGCCGACGACTTCCATGTGGTTGGTGGTAAAGATGCGCACCGGCTGGTCGGAACTACCAGCAAACCCGAGGACAGCGACGATCTCGTCGTAGGTCATGGGATCCTCCGGGATGGGGTAGTTAAATCTAGGGACTTGGGGAACGGAGCGGAAGGCAGAGGTGAGCGGACGGCAACAACACCCGGCCACTCACCTCAGTCCACCATCTACCGTCTACCATAGCTACGGCGTCGGTTCCATCTCCTCACGGTTGTTGGCAAAATCTCCCGCCTTGACGATCGTCATGGCTGACGGATCGAGCTGCCGGCGCATGGCCGCTACAATGGCCTCGGAGGTCAGGTTGGCGATGGCCGACTCGACCTCGGCATCGTATTCCAGGGTACGCCCGTCATACAGTGCACCGGACAGCCCGCCCGCCAGCTCGCTGTCCTGCGCCCGGCTAACGTTGCGGCCCTCGAGGTAGCCGGTCTTGGCCGCTTCGATTTCTTCTTCGGTGAAGCCCTCGCCCAGCGCCTTGTCTATCTCATCCATAAAGGCAATTTCGAGAGCCTCGAGGTTCTCCGGAGCGTAGATGGCAAACCCGAGGAAAGTCCCGTTCTCGTCATGGGACGCGGCGAAGAACTGCGAGCCCACGCCGTAGCTCAGGCCCTCTTCCTGGCGAATTCGGGTGGCCAGCCGCGAATTGAGGAACCCGCCGCCCAGCATGTAGTTGGCCAGCACCAGCGCCGGATAATCGTCATCCATGTCGCTGATGGGCACGTTCTTGCCAACAAGAAAGACGGCATTGGCCTTGTCGGGAGTCTCCAAGGTCAGGTTCGTGGGTTCCACGGCCTGGTAAGGGTTAGCCATCCGGTGGTACGCCTGCGGGCTTTCCCATTGGGCGAAGATGCCCTGGAGTACCGGTAGAACCTCCTCCGGATCGAAATCCCCGACCACGGCCACTTCACCGGCGCCTACGCCATAGAAGTCGGTGTAGAAGGTCTTGGCATCGGCGGCCGAGGCCGTGCTCAGGTTCACCACGTCTTCGTCGAACGTGGCGATGTAAGCAGGGTGGCCTTTGGGGTGTGGCGCCAAGTGACGCCGGAAGGCACGGATGCCCTGCTGGACCGGCTCCGACTTCTGGCGTTCCAGCCCGGCGAGCCGTTCCTCCATGAGTTCCGCGAATTCCACTTCGTCGAATACCGGGTCGTGTAGCACCTCACCGAGGAGCAACAGGACGTCGGCGAGGTTTTCCCTGGTGGTCTCCACGGAAAACCTGGCCGACGACACGCTGCCGGTCACCCGAACCTCTGCCTTGAGGCGATCGAATTCGTCCTTGACCTCCTGGCGGGTCTTGGTAGTGGTACCGCGCATCAACATGGCGCCGGCATATTCAGCCGCCGTTGCCTTGTTCATGAGAGCCGATTCTGTGCCGAAATGGATGGTGCCCCGGACCACGACCGCCTCGCCCCGCGTCTTCTTGGGAAGAAGCGCCACCTGGAAACCGTTGGAGAGGGTCGTGCGCGTGGTACGGGATTCGATGTTGGCCACCGACGGGTCGAACGCCTCGCCCTCGGCCAGATCTTTCATCCCCTCGTACCCGGCCACCATCACGGCCACATCGAGCAGTCCGGGTACCTCCGCGCGATCGGGTTCCTCTGATGGGATGAACCTTCCGATGGTCCGGTTGGCCGGCTTGAAATACGTGGTGGCTACCGCCTGGACATCCTCGACCGTGACGTCGCGGATGCGGTCGCGATGCAGAAAGATGAGCCGCCAGTCTCCCATGGATGCCCACTCGCTAAGTTGCATGCCGATTCGGTCGGATGCGTTGAAGCCCAGCTCGATGTTCTTGAGTAGCGTGGTCTTGGCCCGTTCGACTTCCTCTTCGGTGAGCGGTTGGGTGGCGGCAGTTTCGAACGTCTCGGACATCCCGTGCACAGCCAGGTCGAGGTCGCCGCCCAAGCGTACCTCGGCGAAGGCGAGCAACACCCCTGGTTCCCGCAACTGGAACGCAGATGCTCCAACATTGGCCGCCAACCCCGGCTTCACCAGCGCCTGGTACAGCCGACCGGACGGTTCGGCCGAGTACACTTCGGTGGCGACATCCACGGCGGCAAACGACGGATCCGAGCCGGCCGGCACCTTGTAGGCCACCATGGCCAATTGGGTATCGCCCACGCGGCGGACGGTCACGGACCGCTCGCCGTCTTGGGTGGGATCGAGTGTGTAGGTCGCCCAGATTTTCATTTCGCCGGTGCGATCGGGCCGGGGAATGGCCCCGAACCGCTCGACGATGAGGTCGAGCGCGGCGCCCTCGTCAAACTTCCCGGCAACGACCAACACCGAGTTGTCGGGCTGATAGTATTTTCTGTAAAACGCCTGCAACCGCTCGATCGGTACGTTCTCGAGATCCGCCCTGGCCCCGATGGTGGACTTGCCGTAGTTGTGCCACATGAAAGCGGTCGACAGAGTCCGCTGCATGGTCACCCCGAAAGGGTTGTTCTCCCCCAACTCGAATTCGTTGCGAACTACAGTCATTTCCGTCTCGAGGTCCTCGCCGGAGATGTAGCTGTTGACCATGCGGTCCGCTTCGAGGTCGATGGCCCAGACAAGATTTTCGTCCGAGGCGGGAAACGTCTCGAAGTAGTTGGTTCGGTCGTACCAGGTCGTTCCGTTGGGCCGGGAGCCATGCTCGGTCAACTCTTGCGGGATATCCGGGTGATCGGGCGTGCCCTTGAACACCAGGTGCTCGAGCAAGTGAGCCATACCCGTCTCGCCGTACGCCTCGTGCCGTGAGCCGACGAAGTAGGTGATGTTGACAGTCGCCGTCTGTTTGGATTGGTCGGGGAACAACAACACCTCGAGCCCATTGTCGAGCGTATACTGGGTGATCCCCTCGACGGTAGCGCCCTGCGTCACCTGCCCCGCCAACGGAGCCGCCAAAACGACAATGGCGAAAACGCCAAGAGCCGCGCGTGACACGAAATTACGTAACATGGGATAACTCCTGATCAAAGAAAATCGCGGGACTAAGAGGGCTAAGACGGTGGGGAGAGGTCTCGTTTCGTTCGGTCCTCCCAGCCCATCTCCCTTTTTCCCTCTTAGTCCTCTTAGCCCTGCCCCATCAGCTCACATCCCTATCTTCATCCGCGAGATGTTCGAGTATGTATTCCGTCAGCAGACCTCGCAGATGGAGCGTTGCGCCACCGCCGAAAATTCCGTGGGTCCGATTGGGATACTCCATGAACCGAAACTGCTTGTTGGCGGCCACTAGGGAATTCACCAGCGCGTCGGTGTTCTGGTAGTGGACGTTGTCGTCGCCTCCGCCGTGCACCACCAGCAGATTACCGCTCATCTGCTCCGCGTAACTCAGGGGC
>CAXMUQ010000189.1:0-7588 GCA_964196605.1 uncultured Acidimicrobiia bacterium | reverse complement strand
CCAGCCAAAGTCACGGCAGCTGCCGACGTGGAGAGTCCGGCAATTGCACCGCCGGGGATGGCAACCTGAAGGTAGCGCTCGACAATGTCGGTCGAGAATCGATTAACCGAGTAGGCCAAGGCCAGGGCTGCCACTGCTGCCGGTACCGTCAACACCACCGCTTCGGCCAACCACCCGGCCATCACCCTGCCCTCTCCGGCACCCAGCGCCCGGCGCACCGCCACATCGCGTTCCTTCCGAATGGACCGCACCAGCACCAACACCGTCACGTTACCGACGACCACCGCCAGTACCACGAAACCGGTCACCAGCAAGAGCGTCAACGCAGGCTTCACTGGCCGTACGTAGGTCTCCTGCGCCGGCTCGACGTGCATGCGCCAATCGGGATCGGTAGTCAGGTGATCGCGGGTATAGGCGGTGAGGTGCTCGGACATCTGAGCCGGAGTCACGCCGGGAGCTGCCAGCACCATCGAAGGCCGCCGTGTTCCCTTCATGGGGAGCAGCAGATCCGACTCGCCAGTCAAGCTCCAGTACGACTCCGGCAGCACACCGATCACCGTGAAACTGTTGGCTTCGTCCGGACGATCCGTAGCATAGGCCAAAATCCGCCGGCCGATGACGGCTGGATCGGAACCGAACCGACGCTGCCACAATCGGTGACCCAGTACCACCACGTCACCACCTAGAGCCACATCCTGTTGGCTGAAGCTGCGACCCACCGTCGGTTGGATGCCGTGCGCCGTGAAGTAGCCGGGTGTTACCCAGATGCCGTCGACCCGCTCGGGTAGATCGCCGCCTACCAGAGCAAAATCGTCGAACTCCCAGGCTACCAGGGCCTCGATCAACTGGTCCTGGGCCGGCCAGGCAATCCTGTTCAACCCGCCGGGCACATCAGGCGCCTCAGGAACGCCCTCGGTGCCGGGCGCCGAACGATCGACTCGCATGAGGCGATCGGCATTGGGATATGGTAACGGCTCGATCAAATAGGAGTGGTACCAGCCAAGCACCGAGGAGGTGAGCCCTAGTCCAAGGGTGGCCAGGAGGATGATGGTCAACGTGTAGGCGGGTGCGCGACGAAGACTGGCAGTGGCGTGGCGTACCAACCGGCCAGGCGCACCCAGATACTCTCGCCGCCTTACTGGTTGAAGCTGACGACGACACTCCTTGCGGGCAGCTGCTACACTGCCAAACTGTCGCCGCACCTTCGACTCGGCTTCTTGGCGATTCAAGCCTTCCGCAACTAGCCGATCAACGCGTTGCTCGATGTGGAATCCGAGTTCGGATTGGATTTCCTCATCCAACGACGCGTGATCGAGGCCCATCCGTTTCCATCCTGACCGCGACTTCACGGCAGTCGTTCGGCTGGGACATCGAGTACCCGGCCCACGGCACGCGTGTGGTTACGCCAACGCTCCATTTCCTCCTCGAGCGCCGCCGCGCCGGACGGGCTCAGATCGTAGAACTTGGCTCGACGTCCCTTGTCCGACACGCGCCACTCGTTGAGCAACAAGCCTCGGCGTTGCAGACGATGGAGCGCGGGGTAGAGCGCCCCCTCTTCGATTTTGAGGTGGTCGTCGGATTTTTCCCGGATCCGGTCGGCGATCTCCAACCCGTGCAGAGGACCGTCCCGGCGCAACACATTGAGAATGAGCAGGTCGAGCGACCCGTAGAGGGAGCTAGTCCTGGGGCGCGGTGTGTTTGGTGCCATTAGTTCCCCTAAGCTGGTCAGGTCAACCTATACCCCTAAACTGCTTAGGACAAGGAGGAGAAAACGGGCGGTAGTGGGCGGAAAAGGCGGTAGGGGGCGGTAGGAGTGATACGACTACCGCCTGTTACCGGCCATTTACCGCCCGTTACCGCCATTTACCACCCGTTACCGCCTATTTCGGAAACCCCATCTTTTCGATGATCTTCGCAAACCTCTCTTCACCTCTCAGGCTCTCATACACCGGATCGACGTTGACGAACACCAGGTTCCAGCAACGCTCTTCGAAAGCTTTTTCGAAACAGTCGAGCGCGCGGTCCACGTTCCCCAGGCCCATGTGCACCAGGGCCAGGTAATCCGCCGGGATGTGTTCGTGCTTGGCTCGTTCTTCCAGTTCATGGAGGATATCTAGCGCCGGCCCGGTATGGGTAGCGACGGCTTGGGCGTAGCCCAGGTGGGACAGCAAGCCGGGGTGGTCTTTGTAGTGCTTCAACCGCTCGTTGTAAAAGGCTATGGCAGGGGTAAACATCCCGTTTTCGACATAAGCGGGCCCCAGGAACCAGGGGAGGATGACGAACGCGGGGTCGATCTTGAGAACGTTCAAGTATTGATAGATGGCGTCGCGGTAATTTCCTGCGAAGTAGTCAACCCAGCCGACCCCGGTCCCGATGCTGAGTGACATCGGGTCGAGCGCGTGACCCCTGTTCATGAGTTCCCGCGCCTCTTCGGTGCGACCCAACGCCAGCAATAGTTCCGCGTACCAATGGAGCGCTGTCGGGTACAACGGGTTCAGTTCGAGCGCTTTCTTGAAATGGCGTTCGGCGCCGTCCCAATCCCATGCGAGGATGAACTCAGCGTAGGCGAGGGCGTTGTACGCCTCTGCCAGGGAACCATCGATCTCGATGGCTTTGTTGGCGGCCCAGCAGACCTTCTCGAGCGCCACTTGAGATGGCAGGTGCCGATAGAAACCGAGCAGGCTGTATGAATCAGCCAGCCCGGCGTACGCCAGCGCGTAGGATTCGTCCACGGCAATCGCTTGCTCAAAAAACCCGATGCCGGCCTCCAATTGCTTGGCCGTCCGCTGATTCCAGCAATAGCGGCCCTTCAGATAGAGGGTGTACGCTTCCAGGTTGGCGGTGCCCGATTTCTGAACGGTGGCGGCGTACGTGTCAGCCAGCTTCACCTTGAGTACGCCGGCAATGGAGTGGGCGATTTCATCCTGTATGGCGAATACGTCGCCCATTTCGCGGTCATACCGTTCCGACCACAGGTGATAGCCGTCGGTTACTTTCACCAACTGTGCCGTGATCCGGAGCGTATTGCCCGCCTTACGCACGCTCCCCTCCAACACGGTAGCTACGTTCAATTTCCGGCCGATATCCTTGATGTCCGAATTGGTTCCCTTGAAGGCGAAGGACGAAGTCCGGGCGGCGACCTGCAAGTCGGGTACGTGAGCCAGGGCGTTGATGATTTCCTCGGTCATGCCATCGCTGAAGTACTCGTTCTCCGGATCGGCACTCATGTTGGTGAACGGCAGTACGGCGACAGACTGGTCGGAGACCACGGCTGCGGCGGCCGTCTCCAGGCTCGTCACATGGATCGATAACGGGGTGATTATGGCCCGGGCAAATTCCGTGGCAGTGTCGAATCGATCCGACGCGTGCTTCGCCATGGCTTTGGCCAGGGCGGCGGCGACGTGCGGTGGAACATCCGACCGCAGGGCCGTTACGTCCGGTATGTCTCCGGTGAGGTGCTGCATTATGATCGACCGCACAGTGGGACCTTTGTACGGCGGTTCACCAGCCAATAATTCGTACAACAGGCAACTGAAGCTGTAGATGTCGCTCCGCGGGTCGATGGCTTCGTCGCCAGTGGCCTGCTCGGGGCTGACATAGAAAGGCGTGCCGACCACGCGGCCCGACCCTGTCAACCGCGCGCTCTCGGCTTCACCAGCCCAGGCGATGCCGAAGTCGGCTACCAACGCACGACCCCCGGACAGGAGGATGTTGGCCGGCTTGATGTCGCGATGCACCACACCCTCGGCGTGCGCGTAGTCGAGGGCACTGGTGACGTCGCGGGTGATATCGATGATCTCCTCGAGCGAGAACTGCTTCACCTCCGCAAGTCGGTCCTGGAGTGTCTGCCCGTCAATGAAGGGCATGGTGAAACACATCAGGCCCTCGGCCTCGCCCGAATCGTACACGGGGACGATGTTGGGATGCTGCAGCCGAGCCACCACCTCGATCTCACGCTGAAACCGCTCCGACCCAACGGCCAGCGCGATCTCGGGCCGCAGCACCTTCACGGCCACCTTGCGCCCGTGCTTGACGTCCTCGGCCAGGTAGACGATGGCAGCACCACCGGCGCCCCACTCACGCTCGACCACATACCGCTCGGGCATGGCGCGCCTGACCTGATTAATGAACTCTCCCATCCGCGGACTATGGCCTCGATTATGAGAAAGGGCCAGCTTTTGAGCGGGCGGTGGCAGCTGGCAGCACTAATGCGCCTATCGCCCCACCGTACCGCCCTGCCGACCTACCGCCCTATCCTTTGGAGACGTACTATGGAACGAACCAACCACTTAGCGGAGCCACCATGCGTTTCCTGAAGATCGCCGCCTGCGTCGCCTCCTTGGCCCTACCACTCGAGGCCCAGGAGAACAACCAAAATCCGGCCGACGTTGCCTCGATCGACGCCATCATCAATGCCTACTACGAGGTGGTCTCCGGACCGGCGGGCGAATCGGCCGACCGGGCGCGGGACGAGTACCTGCACCATGCATCGGCCCTGATCGGTATCCCCACCAGGGGGGACGACGGGCGACCGACAATCAGAATGATAACCCTGACCCAATATCACGATGACTTCGGCGGTGCGCGCCCGCAACCGTTCTACGAATGGGAAATCAACCGCGAGACCCAACGATTCGGCAACGTGGCCCACGTGTGGAGCACCTACGCCTCGAGCCGGGAGCCGGCCGGTGAGGTCTTCGCCCGCGGCATCAACAGCATCGAGTTGTTCTGGCGCGGCGATCGCTGGTGGATCACCAGCTGGAGTTTCGATCAGGAGCGAGAGGGGTTGGAGGTGCCGGGGGAGTACTTGGCGGAGTAATGGCACTGCGACCCTTTCCTACCGGCAAACATCTCCCATAGCAGACCCTGAATCTGGAGTTGCGGCCATGACCAGCATCGCCTCCCTAATATTCGCCTCGACCACTGCCCTCGCTGCTCTCGCAGCCCCCGCGGCCCTCGCTTTCGTCCCCGCTTTCAACGCTCCCGCCGATTTTCTCGGCACATGGATGCTCGACGCGTCCGAAAGTGAGTTCGGCATGAGCCCGGCGCCGGATTCGGCAATGACCATCTTTACCAGAGCAGACGACCGACTGGTCATGACCCGGAAGGTGTGGACATCGATGGCCGGGCACCGGACGGTCGAGTTTGATCAGGCCACCGACGGCGAAGCCGGGCTCGGCGTGGCCAGTCGCGGCGATGATATCCCATCGCGCGCGTGGTGGGAGGGAGACGTCCTGGTGCTGGAAGTGGAAGTCGGGTCCAACATGGGTGAGATCGTGGTGACCGACCGCGTGACGCTCACCGACGATGACACTTTGCTATTCGAACGATTGATGGACGTTCCCAGCATGGGGGAGATGGAGCAGACGTTGGTGTATCGGAGGCGATAACAGCATGGGCAACGAGCTGTGGGCTGTGGGCTCTCACACCAAGAGCTCATAGCCAATAGCCAGCCTCACCCCCCCGTCCGCATCTTTTCCCGCAGCTCCGCAAACCAGTTATCGATGATCACCACCCGACTCTGGCTGGTACCACTGGCCAGGCCCGAAGTGCGCACTATGATGAACCGCTGATCGTCGGCGGTGACGTCGTAGTAGCGATAGCTCCCGTCAACCCAGCGGGGGTTTGAACCGGCAAGCAACGTCGTCTCCTGCCCCGCGGAGAAAGTCGGATCGGTGACCACACTCACCGCTACCAGACCGCCGGTTCCATCGTTGTAGAAAAGTTCACGCCCTGAGTGGGACCAGAGTGGTTCCGTGCCGCCGGCCCTCGAAACCTGCCACTTTCCGTCGTCTGTATTGGGAAATGGCCGCACGTATATTTCGTCTCTGCCTGATTCGTTGGAGCGATAAGCCAACCAACGGCCGTCGGGCGATAGCGTCGGGCCGGATTCCTGGAAATCGGTAACCACCAGCGGCCGGGGCACGCTGTCGACCCCGGGTCGGATGCCGTAGATGTCCCGGTCGAATTGAGTCAACTCGCGTGTGCTATAGATCAGCCAACTCCCGTCGGGTGACCACAACCCTTCGACAATGTCCAGTTCATCCTCGATGAGGAGGCGGGCCGAGCCGCTGCCGTCGGCCCGCTGCTGCCATAGGGCAAAGCGTCCGTTCCGGTTGGAGACATAAGTCAGATCGCGGCCCCCCGGAGCCCACACCGGCCGTACGTTGAACTCGCCATCGAACGTCAGGCGTGACAGCGGGCCCGCTGGCAACCGCTTGACCCAGATGTCGGTAGTGGCTTCGGTCAGAGCGACCGCCATAAAAAGACCATCGGGCGATACGGCCAGGCCACCACCAGGGCCACTGGATGGGGTGATGGTCCAGTCCGCGTCGACCGGTTCCATACCTCCGTCGCGCCGTTCGAGCCACAGCGGTTGCCCATTATTTCCGGCAGTGGTATTGCCCCCGGGTACGTAGGCCACTGAACCGTTGAGAGAGAACGCCAGGTCCGCCGCGCCGAATGCCCGGGTGCGCACGCCACCGAAAAACGATACCGGGTCACCGGTCAGCGACAGGTCGTCCAGGTCGAATGGTACCGCGGTGACCACACCGTCGTAGCGCAGCACCACCAGGTGGCCGGTAGGTAAGTACCGGGCCAGCAGCCCCGGCATGAGCTTCCGGCGCTCACCGGTCTGAAAATCCAGCACCATGATGGCGTAGCCGACGGGGCCGTCGGCGCCCAAGCGTGACCGATACAGCAAGCCCCTGCCACCCGGTAATGGTTCGGGGTTGGCGTGGCCGGTCTCGTTGATGGAGCTATCCAGCGGCGCCACCAACTCGAGGGGACCGCCGGCAGCACGTATACGCCCGGTGCCGTTGTTGGTGTCGGTGTAGATCCAGCCGTCCTCGCTCCAGGAACCGTGGCCCGCCAAAACTCCGCTGTCTGCCAGAGAGAGCGGTGGTCCGCCCGCTACCGGAATGGTGTGCAGCGCCCACGGATTGCCGGTGTGATACGCAAGGTGCCGTCCGTCAGGTGAAAAGAACGGATTGATCGCTCCATCAGTACCCTGTAGCGGTGTGGCTTCCAGTTGGTGGCGGCGGCGGACCATGAGCCGGCCGCCGCTCTCGCTTCCGCCGACGTAGGCCATCGTCTGTCCGTCGGGCGACAGCGCCAGTCGGACGCCAATCCCATCCAGCAGTTCCTGCCCGTCGGCAAACGTCGTCAAGGAGCGCAGCACAGGCCCTGTGGCCTCCGGCCGGAGCCGGTCAAGCACTGTGAGCGCGGCGAACACCACGGTGGTCACGCCGAGGGCCAGGGCGGCAACCTTCCAACGGCCCCAGGCACCGGTCTGGGCCACCGGCGCGGCCGCCGTGGCCGCGGAAGTCATCACGATGAAATCCGGGTTGCCCAAAGCCTCCGCAAACTGCGCCGCCGAGGGGAACCGATCGGCCGGGAGCTTGGCCAGCGCCTTGTCCACGGCGGAGGCAACGTTCGGCGGCACCGTGTCCCGCGTGGCCGTCACCGGCGGCGCGTGCTCGGTAATCACCTTGGCCACGATCGCCTGGGCGGTCGACCCCATGTAGGGTGGGTCACCGGTCAGCGACAGGTCGTCCAGGTCGAATGGTACCGCGGTGACCACACCGTC
>CAXMUQ010000188.1:0-12099 GCA_964196605.1 uncultured Acidimicrobiia bacterium | reverse complement strand
CGGTGAAGAGCAACCCCTCGCCGCCCGGCAACGCTACAGGCCACACATGGTCGGTTTCGCCACCGGCCGTATCGACGGTGGACACCAACTCCACGGCTGCCCCGCCGACCGCCCGAACCCGCCGCAGACCGTTGGTGCCGCCTTGGGTGAGACCGTCGTAGTAGATGTAGCCGTCCTCGCTCCAGGTCCCTCCGTCCAAGCCGACTTCATCGTTGGTGATGCTCATCGGCTGACCACCGGTCAGCGAGACCGTCTTGATGGTTGCCCCAACCGTGATGAAACCGACGTTGGCGCCTTTGGGGCCGTAGAAGAGATGGGCCACATTTTCGGTGCCTGGCAGGGGTGTGCCCTGTAGCTGGTCGCGCCTACGCACCCAGATCCGTGAGAGGCCCTCACCCGACCCCACGTAGGCCATCCACAGTCCGTCAGGTGAGAGGGCTATCCGATTGCCCCGCCCCAGCGCCAATGCGTCGTCACCTGTAAGGGCCAAGTTGTATCGGGCGACGGGCGGGGGCGGATCCGAACGCGTGATCGTCCAGGCAAACGCACCGACCAGCACCGCGGCCACGGCGGCCCATACACGCCAGTCGCGCCACCAGGTGGCTGCCGATTGGGCCTCCGCTGAGGCGGCGATGACGCTTTCGGTCGCAGCGGTGAAGTGGGTGTCCTTGAGCGCCTGGGAAAACTCTGCGGCGGTGGCAAACCGGTCCGCCGGGAGTTTCTCCAGCGACTTGAGCACCGCCTGTTCCACGTTGGGCGGGATGGTGTGCCGCTGCATGGTGAGCGAACGCGGCGACTCGGTAACCACCCGGGCCACGATCGCCTGCGCCGTGGATCCGCTGAATGGCGGGTCACCCGAGAGCATCTCGTACAACACCGCCCCCAGCGCGTACACGTCACTGCGGGCGGTGATTTCCCGCTCGCCCATTGCCTGCTCGGGGCTCATGTACTGTGGCGTCCCCAGGCTCATGCCGGTTTCCGTCATGCGCGTGGCGCCACCCTTGGACGCCGCCAGCGCGATACCGAAATCGGCCACCAGCGCCCGGCCGTCGTGCAGCAGGATGTTCTCCGGTTTGATGTCCCGGTGGATTACGTCCTGCCGGTGGGCGTAGTCCAGTGCGTCGGCCACCTCACTGGCGATCCGGACGGCGTCATCCACCGGGAGTTGCTTCTCCCGATCGAGGTGGGCGCGCAGTGTCTCACCCTCGATGTAAGGCATGACGTAGAACAGAAAACCATCCGCCTCCCCCGAATCGTGCAGCGGCAGAATGTGGGGGTGCTGCAGATTGGCGGTGGTCTTGATCTCGGCCAGGAACCGATCGGCTCCGATCACCGCTGCCAGCTCCGGCCGAAGGACCTTGAGCGCCACCTGACGATCGTGCTTGACGTCCCGGGCCAGGTAAACGGTAGCCATGCCACCAGCGCCGAGTTCGCCCTCGATGGAGTAGCGGTGGGTCAGGGCGCTGGTCAGACCTTCGGGGGCGTTGGGCATAGAGGCTGTGGGCTATGGGCTATGGGCAATGGGCTGTCAGCGGTCGGCTGTCAGCCAGCAATGATAGCCTAGAATACGCTCGGGCATGCGATTAGGCCAGCAAAAAGGGCGGCAGGGAGCACCGGCCCTCAGACCGTGCAGACCTCCACTGCCTGTCGCAAGCCCGCAAGGGGATCCCCCGAGGGTTCGAATTCGTGGGCCACGAACCCGGAAAACCCTGTGTCGGCAATGGCTCTGGCGATGGCCGGATAGAACAACTCCTGGGTGTCATCCAATTCGTGGCGGCCCGGGACGCCACCGGTGTGGTAATGCCCGATGGACTCGGTGTTGTCCCGGATGGTGCGGATTATATCGCCTTCCATGATCTGCATGTGATAGATGTCGTACAGCAGCTTCACACGCGGGGAATCCACACCCTCAATCACGGCGACACCGAACGCGGTGCTGTCTCCCTGATAGTCGTGGTGGTCCACCTTGCTGTTGAGCAACTCGACACAGACGGTCACGTCCTCCGATTCAGCCAGCAACTTGATGCGGTTGAGTCCCGCGATGCAGTTGTCGATCCCTTGCTGATCGCTCAACCCGTCCCGATTGCCGAACATGGCGATGACGTTGGGCACTCCGGCGTGGGCAGCCAGGGGGATGGTTTTCTCCAATTCGTCCAGCAGCATGGGATGGTGCTCCACCCGGTTGAACCCGGTGGCGATGAAGTCGCGCCGGTCGGTCGGATACCCCATGCTGCACAGCAGTCCGCAGTCGGCCACGATCGACCATTCGTCCGGCCCCAGTAAATCGATGGCTTCGAGGCCGATGTCCCTGGCCGCCCGGCAGAACTCCGGTAGGGGAATCTGGCCGAAGGGCCAGCGGGAGACGCTTTGCCGCAACCGGCCCGGGCCTGGGATAGGAGTCGAGGCGTGGAGGCGCTCGGGCGCCAGCGCCACACCGCAGACAACCGCCGCAGCCCCACCCACCATCTCCCTGCGAGTCAGACCGCTCGACCGCCGCCCGGTCACCTCACAACTCCCTACGGTCGAGCAGGTCGACGGCGTGCGCCGCCGCCCGGGCGGTCAGTGCCATGTAGGTGATCGACGGATTCTGGCAGGCCGAGGAAGCCATGCAGGCTCCGTCGGTCACGAAGATGTTGGGGACGTCGTGGCACTGGTTTAACCCGTTAAGAACCGATGTGGCCGGATCCCGTCCCATGCGAGCGGTCCCCATCTCGTGGATGGTCAACCCCGGAGGCAGATCATACACGTAGGGAGCGATATCCCTTACCCCCGCGGCCTCCAGCATCTCAACGGCAGAATCGGACATGGCCTGGAGGAGAGCCCGCTCGTTGTCGCCCCACTGGCAGTTGATTTTGAGCGCTGGGATGCCCCACTTGTCGGTTGTCACCGGATCGATCTCGACGTAGTTGCTCGGCTGCGGCAGGCATTCCCCGAACCCGAAGAAGTTGAAGCTCCATGGTCCAGGGGTACGAAGCGAGTGCTTGAATTCGGCGCCGAAGCCGGGAAGGTCGTTGCCACGTCCCCACCCGCTCCGCCCTGCTCCACCCTGAAAGGCAAAACCCCTCAGGAATTCGGAGTCTTGCTCCTTCACGTTGCGGAACCGGGGCAGGTAGATCCCATTGGGCCGCCGTCCGGACGTAGTGCGGTCCTCGTATCCCGGAACGGTGCCCCGGGCGCCGCCGCCCATGCAGTGGTCCATGAGGTTCTTGCCCAGCTCACCGCTCGCGTTGGCCAATCCGGTGGCAAAGCGCGGCGTGGCCGAGTTGAGCAGCAGCCTGGTGGATTCGAGGGTGGAGGCGCACAGGAAGATGATGCGCGAAGAAAACTCCAGCGTTTCCATGGTTTCGCGGTCGATGACGCGGACACCGGTGGCCCGGTCACGCTCCTCGTCGTACACGATGCTGTGGACTACGCTGTTGGGCCGGAGCGTCAGTCGATCGGTGGCCCGGGCGGCGGGTAACGTCACACCTATACTATTGAAGTAGGAGCTGGTGACACAGCCGCGCTCACACGGCCCGCAGTAGTGGCACGCCTCACGTCCGCCGTGATCCTGGGTGATGATGGCAGTACGCCCGATGGTCAGCACCCGCTCCCCACCGAACGCACCCATCAACCGGTCGCGCACGTGCGACTCGGCGCAGTTCAGGTCCATAGGCGGAAGGAATCTGCCATCCGGCAACTGCGGCAGGCCCTCGGCCCGGCCACTGATACCAATGAACCGTTCTACGTGATCGTACCACGGCGCGATGTCAGCGTAGCGGATGGGCCAATCGACACCGTAGCCGTCCTTGGCGTTGGCTTCGAAATCGAGGTCGCTCCAACGATAGACCTGACGGCCCCACATGATGGAACGCCCTCCTACCTGGCGCCCCCTTATCCAGTCGAACGGTTTGTCTTGGTCATGGGTGTAGGGGTTTTCGCGATCGTTGACGAAGAACTTGCTGCCCCACTCGTCACAGGCATAACACCGCTTCTGGATGAACTGATCCCGGTCGAGCGCCTCCTGGTCGCCGCGTCCACGGTAGGGCATGTCCCACACGGGCACGTGCTCGACATAGTCAGTGTCAGGGTCGATGGGCGGGCCGGCCTCCAGAACCAACGTCTTGAGTCCCCGCTCGCACAGTTCCTTGGCCGCCCAACCGCCACTGATACCGGATCCTACTACGATGGCGTCCCACTCTTGCCGCCGCATCAGAATCCGCCCGGCCGGGGTTGCGCCAGGTCGACACACCCGTCATAACTACCCGGAAACATGCGCCAGCCGAGCTCTTGTGTCATGCCGACTTCCGAAGTGTAATACCCGAAGAGCGTCAGTTCCTTGATCGTGTGAAAGAAATGCGGCGGGGCGTCGTCGGAGGATCGCAGGGCCTCCGCCTCCGCGTCCATCCCGGCGAGGATGGCGTTTTGTTGCACTTCGGTTGCTTCGAGGAACGTGGCGCCTACTGTCCGGAGACTGCGTCCGTCGATCTCGTCCAGGCCGGCCAGGAACCGGTCGAGTTCTTCCGCCTCGAAGGTCTGCTCCACCATGAAGTCCATGAAGGGCCCCACCCCGGCCTCGCGAGCGCCCGGAGTGTCTGTCGTGGGAATGATGAGGTCGGCCACGGTGGTGGCGATCTCACCCTGATGGGAGGAGAAAAGACTCCACTCGGCAACTGTCGCACGAGTGTGAGCAATGCGGCCCAGGGCAAAGAGACGCTCGGGATCGATGCCTGCGAGCGCGGTTGTCGCGGCGCCCAGCCCCAGCGCGCGGATGAGTTCCCGCCGGTCCATGGTTGCTCCAGTCGATGGATCACCAACTTGCAGCCTGATGACCGGCGGGCGCTAGGGCTGTCTGATCAGTATTCTCAGTCGCCCAGGAACAAGGCCAGGCCTACCAACGCGCCCATGAATACAGTATCTCTGGAGCCGAAGTAGCGGCCCTCGCCGTAGATTTCCAGAGTCTGGCCCAGCGGAATCGCGACCCCTGCGCCGAACGTGTACCCCACCTGGGATGACGAGCTGCTCTCACCAGTTCTGCCAGGTGTGAACTTGTGGACCATGATACCAGCGCCACCGAGTAGATAGGGCTGAATGCTGCCTCGCTCGCCGAAGGCATAGACAATCTCCGCCATAGCTCCGAAGGGGTTGGTTTTTCCCCCCGCGGCACCCACGTGCTGGTTCTCTCCGTAGAAGCCTTCGATGGCAATGGACACCCCTTCCTGACCCAAGGGGAATCCGGCACCAGCCGACACCAGCCAACCGTTCTCGGCGAAGTTACCGAAGGCGTTGGTAGGGAACGTGCCGCCCCCTCCGAGGAACAGGTACGTCTGTGCCGATACTGTGGCGGGTATTAGTGAAACGAAAAAGGCAACTGCGACAGTAGCGATCGACTTTCGGGTCATACTCCCTCCAAATCTGAGTTACGCCTATCCAAGCTGGCTGCTCGTCGTCGGCCCGCTGTGTTGCATCGTTCTAAACTTCGAAACTGGCATTGGAGTGGAACGTGTTCCCCGGCGGCAACAGCGGCATCTTCTTCCGTGTGACCGAAGCGGCCGACAACACCTACGAGACACAATTGCAGCGTCGCCCACAGTCCAAGGGCGCGGATGAGGTCCCGCCGGCCCATGGCTGCTCCCGTTGATGGACCACCAACTTGTAGCCTGGGGACCGGCGGGCGCTAGGGCTGATTGATCAGCCTTCTCAGCCACCCAGGAAGAGGGTCAGGCCTACCTCCACGCCCAGGAACGCAGTATCCGCGGAGCCGAAGTAGCGGCCCTCACCGAATATCCCGAGGGTCTGGCCCAGAGGAATCAAGACTCCGCCGCCAAATGTATAGCCAAACTGGGACTGCGATTCGCTGGCGCCGGTACTCGCCGTGAACTTGTGCACCAGGATGCCAGCACCCCCGCGGGCGTAGGGCTGGATCTTGCCCCGACTGCCGAGGGTGTAGATGATTTCCGCCATGGCACCGTAGGGATTGGTCTTCTCCCCAGCAGCACCTGTGTGCTTGTTCTCTCCGTAGAAGCCCTCGACGGCAACAGACAGGTCATCCTGGGCAACGGGAAAGCCAACGCCACCCGACACGATCCAACCGGTCTCGGCGAAGTTATCGAAAGTGTTGACGGGAAACGTCCCGCCCCCTCCGAGGAACAAGTACGTTTGCGCCGAAACCGCCGCAGGTGTCACAGAAACGAAAAGGGCCACCGCAACGGCGGCGATCAACTTCCTCGTCATGCTACCTCCTCATTGGTGGTGTGTTCTCCGAAGTGCAGCCTTCCCCGGCCTCTAGGATTCCACCACACTAAGCTGGAAGATGATGCTGAGGACGTCAATAGCTTCGGTAGCGTTCATCGCGTTCTCGGGCTACCTTCGCCGCTGACCTCGTCCCAATCGGCTCTTCGAGGACGCGGAATGACTATGAAGAAATCTATGTACGATTCGATTTCCCTTATCGGAATCCTGGTAGCCGTGGCGTGCGGCCCAGGGAACGACCGTGTCGCAGCACAGCCAGAGGCCCCGGCGGCAGAGCCTGACACCACTTGGCGAGTGCTGTTCGACGGAGAATCGACAGCCGGATGGCGCGGATATCAAATGGACGGCATGCCGGACGGGTGGCAGGTGGTAAACGGATCACTGAACCGCGTTGGCTCAGGCGGCGACATCATTACCGAAGACCAGTTCGCCAACTTCGAGTTGGAACTGGAGTGGAACGTCTCCCCCGGCGGTAACAGCGGCATCTTCTTCCGGGTGACCGAAACGACAGGCAACACCTACGAGACCGGCCCGGAAATGCAGGTACTCGACGACGCCGAACACGCCAATGGTCAGAGCCCGTTGACGTCGGCTGGGGCCAACTTCGGGCTGAATGCAGTAACCGAGCAAGTCGTGAAGCCCCCGGGTGAATGGAACTCCGTCCGGATCGTAGCGAATGGGGCCCACGTGGAGCACTGGCTCAATGGAGAAAAGGTCGTCGAATACGAACTGTGGAGCCCCGACTGGGAATCCCGTGTATCCAACAGCAAGTTCGCCGAATGGCCCGGCTACGGCAGAGCGACCCGTGGGCATATCGCGTTGCAAGATCACGGAGACTGGGTGGCGTATCGGAATATTCGGATTCGAGAGTTGCCGTAGGTAGTCGTTGCATACATGCACCCACGAATCGTGATACGGAATGCAGCCATCGCAGTGGCAACCGCCACCCTCGCCTGTGCCAGTCAAGGCGTCTACCAAAGGGCCGAGGCTCAGGACGTGGATGTAGTGGCTACGCGTGGCGAATGGATAGTTCTGTTTGACGGGAAGACGTTGGCAGGATGGCGAAGCTTCCGGCAGGACGATATCCGGGACGGCTGGGCCGTCGTCGACGGCACCCTCACTCGTGTTGGCTCCGGTGGTGACATCATCACCGAAGACCAGTTCGCCAACTTCGAGCTGGAACTGGAATGGAACGTCTCCCCCGGTGGCAATAGCGGCATTTTCTTTCGGGCGACCGAGGAGGCTGACCCTATTTACCACGGCGCACCCGAGATGCAGGTGCTTGACGATGCCAAACACCCAGACGGTGCCAGCTTGCTAACATCGGCCGGCGCCGACTATGGCTTGCATGGCGTCCCGGAACACTCGGCCAAGCCGCCGGGTGAATGGAACGCCGTCCGCATCGTGGCGGACGGCCCCCACGTCGAGTACTGGCTCAATGGCGACAAGGTGGTGGAATACGAGTTATGGAGCCCTGATTGGGAATCTCGTGTGGCCAACAGCAAGTTCGTCGAATGGCCCTTATACGGCCGGGCAACGAGTGGCCACATCGGGCTGCAGGATCACGGCGACTGGGTGGCGTATCGCAATATCAGGATCAGGGAGCTGCCGTGAGGGGCACGGCTGGTGGCGGGTGGCTGGTGGCGGGTGGCTTCGATGCGACCACAGCGACAGTGCTTGTAGTCAGAGATCTATTGGCATCACTAGCCACTAGCCACTAGCCATGTTCGGAACCCGCTCAAAACTCTCAACCATGATGTTCCTCCAGTATTTCATCTGGGGGTCGTGGTTCGTCACCATGGGCACCTACCTGGCACAGACCCGGGAGTTCACGGGTAGCCAGATCGGCTTGGCCTACGGCAGTACCGCACTGGCCGCGATGGTGTCGCCGTTTTTCGTAGGCATGGTAGCGGATCGATTCTTTGCCACGGAGCGAATCCTCGCCGTCCTGCATCTCGTCGGCGCCGCCGTGCTCTACTTCGCGTCGACGGTAACCGAGTTCCGAATATTCTACCCCACCCTGATCGTCTACGCCCTGTGCTACATGCCGACGCTGGCGCTGACCAATTCCATTTCGTTCGACAACGTCGAAGACTCGGCCCGGGATTTCCCCCGTATCCGGGTACTGGGCACCATCGGCTGGATCGCGGCGGGGCTGATTGTGGGTCGACTGGCGTTGGAAGACACCGCCATCCCCATGCGCATCGCGGCCGGCGCTTCCGTCGTCATGGGCCTGTACTCCTTGATGCTGCCGCACACACCGCCACACGCCGCCGGGGAACCTCTGAGCATCAGGGACGTGTTGGGCCTCGACGCCTTGGCGCTCATGAAGGACCGGTCGTTCGCAACGTTTGTGATCGGCTCGTTCCTGCTGAGCATTCCGCTGCAGTTCTATTACGCCTTCACCAACCTGTATCTCAACGAAATCGGCATGGCCGAGCCGGCCAGCAAGATGACCATGGGGCAAATGTCGGAGATCGCCTTCATGGTGGCCCTTCCCTTCTTCCTCACTAGACTCGGGGTCAAGCGCATCCTCCTGGTCGGCATGCTCGCCTGGACCGTACGCTATCTACTCTTTGCCTTCGGCAATGTCGGACCACTGGTCTGGACCCTGTACCTGGGCATCATCCTCCACGGCATCTGCTACGATTTCTTCTTCGTGACCGGCCAGATCTACGTCGACCAGCGAGCCGGTGTGAAGATCCGCGCCGCGGCCCAAGGATTCATCGCCTTCGTAACCATGGGGTTGGGTCTGTTCATTGGTGCCTGGTTGTCGGGCCGAGTCGTGGAGCACTATACTTTGGCCGGCGGGGGACACGACTGGCAGGCCATTTGGCTGGTTCCGGCGGTCGGCGCCGGTGGCGTGTTGATCCTGTTCGCTCTACTGTTTCGTCCCCCGGCTAAATCCGAATCGCAGACCACTCAACCCACCTGAGGAGGCCATCCACCATGACGATCAAGGGGATGTCCCGACGTTCCTTCGTGAACGACATGACGGCTGCGGGACTCGGCATGACCGTCATTCCTTCGCTGTTGCACCACCAACGGCGCTCTCCCAACGACGGGCTCAACGTGGCCTGTATTGGTGTCGGCGGCATGGGCCGCAACGACGTCCGTGGAATGGAGAGCGAAAACATCTACGCCCTGTGCGACGTCGACGCCCGGGCGGCGGAGGACGCCTTCCGCAGTTATCCGGACGCCAAACGCTACACCGATTTCCGTGAGATGCTCGCCCGTGAAGGCGACAACATCGACGCGGTGACCGTCAGTACACCGGATCATTGCCACGCCGCCGCCGCCATGATGGCCCTCAAGCTCGGCATACCGGTCTACTGCCAGAAACCGCTCGCCAGAACCATCGGCGAAGTGCGGGCCCTCATGGAAGGCGCCAGGCAAGCAAATGTCGCCACCCAGATGGGGAACCAGGGGCACGCCGGAGAGGGTACCCGGCAAATCCGTGAATGGGTCGAAGCCGGAGCCATCGGTATCGTCAAGGAAGTGCAGTACTGGACCAACCGGCCAATTTGGCCGCAGGCCATCGACCGGCCATTGCAGGCCTACTACCCGCCGACCTACCTCGATTGGAATTTGTGGCTCGGCCCCGCGGCCGACCGGCCCTACGCCCCTGCGTACGCCCCCTTCCGCTGGCGCGGCTGGTGGGACTTCGGCACCGGCGCGATGGGCGACATGGCTTGCCACATCATGGACGCCGCGTTCTGGACTCTCGGCTTGAGCTATCCAACCACGATCGTGCCGGAGTACAGCAAGCTGTTCAACGAAACGGCCCCGGCAACGTCACGCATCGACTACCACTTTCCGGCGTCCGAATCCCGCCCCGAAGTCACGCTCGTCTGGCGCGACGGCGGACTGCTGCCGCCCAAACCCCATGACTGGCCATCGACCATGCCTTGGCCCCCGCAGGACGGTGGCGGCCAATTGTGGTTAGGGACCGACGGCGCCATGGTGGCCGGAGTGTACGGAGAAAATCCACGACTGGTCAACGAAGAGCGAGACCGGGAGCTACAAGCCAACCCACCCGAAGAAAAGTACCCGCGCGTTGAATCCGTATACCAGGAATGGATCGATGCCATCAAGGGCGGCCCGCCCGCCGGCTCGAACTTCGCCGGTTACGCCGGACCGCTTACCGAGATGATCCTGCTCGGGAACCTGGCGCTGCGGGTAGGTCAGACCATCGAGCTCGATCCAACCGGTGGAGCGATCACCAATCTCCGCGTGCCGGAAGAGTGGGTGATGCCAACGTATCGAGAGGGATGGGAGTTGTAAGCGGGGGCGGCGAGAGCAGCGAGGGGCAGTCGCTTTAGCGACATCAGCCGCGCCTCAGCTTCAGCGGAGAACACCAAGGCCGAGCATCAATCGCCTGCCCTGAGCGATTCTCCGGGCGGTCCCATCCTGATGTTGAACAACAAACTCGCGCCGCGGGTCAGTAGCACGACAGCGAACCCGATCCCGGCCGCCAGTCCGTCGCTGGTCCCGACACGCAGCATCACCATCACGGTGGCCGAACCAGCCAGAGCCGTAGATACGTAGAGTTGCCCGCTGGCGACCATGAGCCGGTCACCGGTCATCACGTCACGAATGATGCCTCCACCCGTGGCCGTCAACATCCCCATCACGACGGCCACCACCGGGTGAACACCTACCTCATGCGCTATCAGCGTACCCAAGACAGAAAAGGCCGCCAGACCCGCGGCATCCGACCATTCGATCCACTTCTTCCGCACCTTTGCTTCCGGAACCACGAAATAAGTCGCGAGGGCGGCTACCATCGCCAGAACCAACATCCCCGGGGTGTGGATCCAGAACACCGGTTGACCAAGAATGAGATCCCGTACCGTGCCACCTCCAATGGCCGTGATGGTCCCCAGCAGGATGTATCCCACGGGGTCCATCCGTTGTCGGCCGGCGGCCAGTGCACCACTGACGGCAAAGACCACGACACCGATGGTGCCTACGGCTTCGATGAAGGACATTGTGCCCATAGCAAAGAATGGTAGTGGGGTGCGGGCGGGCTACGGTTTCCAGGTGCCTCGGGCCACCTTGGGAACGTACCGATCCAGTTTGCGCCCCGGATATCGCAGCGTCTTCCCCTGCTCCGCCGATTGATAGGCCGTCATCAGCAATTTCACCACCTCGAGTCCGTCGTCCCACGTAAGTGACGGCTTCTCGCCCCGGAGGAAAGCTCGCACAAAGTGGCGGTTCTCCCCTTCGTACCCGTAGGCCACTGCTTCGTCCGCCACCACCGGCATCAAACCCATCTCGGCGTTCTGCTTCTCCACCAGATCCTCGCCGGTGTCGCCTTGCACCTGACGGCTGAAGAACAAATTGAGGCCGGTGTCCAGCGTGTTCCACGTCATGGAATACTCAGGGCCCAGCAACTCCGCCGAGAGCCGGAGGCCGGCACCGACGAAGCTCCAGGATGTGGTGGCCTCGCCGATGACCAGTTGGCCGTCGTCGGTGCGAAACTCGATGGTGACGCTGGCGAAATCTTCAGATGGGTGACGGCGATAGTTGACAGCCTTTCCCATTTCCCGCGCCAGACGCTTGGCGTACGCGGGTTGAGACCATTTGAGACTGGCTATATGGCCCGTGACCTTGACCGGTTTGACGGTAGCCAGAGGCCGACCGGGCTCGGTGAGCAGGTCCCGAACCACCAGCGCCGAGTGACACATCATGTCGTTGAGTACTCCACCACCCTGCAGCTTGCCCTGCCAGAACCAGGGGGAGTGCGGCCCGCTATGCTCCTCGGCGGCACGCGCCAGGTACGGTCGTCCGGTAAGGGCCGCTCCCCGACCCCATAGCAACTCCCGTCCCCGACTGATCTGGGGAGCGAATAGTTGGTTCTCCAGG
>CAXMUQ010000187.1:0-13615 GCA_964196605.1 uncultured Acidimicrobiia bacterium | reverse complement strand
CCCGGCGAGGACTATCAAGTCGACGTCCCGCCGGCCGCACCGGGTGATCCACTCCGTGGGATCGGCCGGATCATCGAACACTTCAGCCGGGATTCCGGTTGCACGGGCGCGCTCCAGCCCGCCGGCCGTGGCCACGTTGCTGAGCACCAAGACGAGATCGGCATCTGGTTCATCTCGCAACGCGTCGATGAGCGCTCCCAGATTGCTCCCTCCTCCCGACACACACACGGCTATCCGGTACGACATGCGCCGGAAAATAAGGCAGGTGGGGTGAGAAGTCAGTCCCCGGTTGCTGCCGTGGCTTCGGCTATCTGACCAGCAGCCTCCATGATGTCCCTGGCCGCCTGGATGGCACGCTCCCGGGCTACTGCCAGATGTTCCTGCCCGCACCCGGTGAGTACCAGGATGGCCCGGCCACCGAACGCGTCAGAGGCGTGAAGATCGGAGATCCGATCCCCCACCCACCAACTCCCGGCCATGTCGAGATCCAGGTCGCGTTCGGCGTCGCGGTACAGTCGTGTCCCGGGTTTGCGGCAGTCGCACGGGCCATCGTCCGCCGGGGAGTGGGGGCAGTAGTAGGTGGCGTCGACGGTGGCACCGTCCCGGGCAAGGAGTTCTTGCACTCTGGCTTGTACGCGCCGGTAATCTTTGTCAGTCAGCAGTCCCCGGCCTATGCCCGATTGATTGGTGACAATGACGATGGCGAACCCCGCCCGAGCCAGCCGCACCAAGGCTTCCCCGGTACCGGGCAGGAGGCGCACGTCGTTAGGGTCCTTCAGGAAGCCGGGATCATCGACCAGCGTGCCATCGCGGTCCAGGAAAACCGCCGGCCTGGCAGTCATCGGGCGACGGCTCGGGCCAGCGCGGTGCCCACCAGTTCTAGCGACTCGGCGGCGAGGGTCCTCGGGTCGAGCAGGACCTTGTCGTCTGTCACCCTTGCCACAACGGGTGGATCTCCGGCCCTGAGTCTCCGGAGGAGTTCCTCTGCCCCGAGCTGCCCTGGTGTCAGTTCGACCAGGGTGGTGGGCAACGAGGCGTCGGGGAAGGCCCCGCCACCAACTGCGGAATGACCAGGAATCTGTCGTGGCTCGAGCGAAGGCGGACAGGCCGCCGCCAAAGTGGCCGCCAGTGCTTTGAGGTCATCAGCCGACAGCGTCAGCATACGGAGAACGGGTATGTCGGTGAGTGCCCTGTCTGGATCGCGGTAGAGCCCCAGAGTGGCGGCCAAGCCGGCCAGTGTGAATTTGTCGGCCCGCAGCGCCCGTGCCAGGGGGTTGCCGCGGCACCGGCCAATCAACTCGGTTGTACCTACCATGCAGCCAGCCTGAGGACCACCCAGGAGTTTGTCGCCGCTGAAGACCACTGCGGTGGCCCCGTCGGCAATGGCTTGCTGTACCCGTGGTTCCCCCTGCAGCCCCCAGGCGCCGAGGTCAACCAGCAACCCGCTGCCAACATCGTGTACGTAGGGAACCTGGTACTGGGTTGCCAGCTCCGCCAATGCTGCCGGCACCGGTGTGGCCACGAAGCCGGTTTGTTCGAAGTTGGACCGGTGCACCGTCAGGACGGCTGCCGCTCCACTATCAAGCGCCGCCCGGTAATCATCGATGTGGGTTCGGTTGGTCGTGCCGATTTCCTGCATCCGGGCGCCGCTCTTGGCTAGGATATCGGGAATGCGGAACGAGCCGCCGATTTCGATTAGTTCACCCCGAGAGATCACTACGCCTCGACCTTCTGCTGCCTCGTTGAGTACCAGCGCCAGGGCTCCGGCAGCATTATTGACTACCAGGCCGTCAATGGCCCCGGTTAGTTCCACCAGGAGAGAGCGGCAGTGTGTCTGGCGGCTCCCACGGACGCCGCGACTCAGATCGAATTCCACGGAGCTGTAGCCATGTGCTACCTCGAGTACGGCATCGGCGGCGGCGTTGGCGAGCGGAGCGCGACCCAGGTTGGTGTGCAGGACAACTCCGGTGGCATTGAACACTGGCCTCAAGGTTGGGGTCATGCGGTGCTCAACCGCGGATTTGACCTCGGTCGGCCAGTCGATGGGAGCCGCGTCTTCGAGGCGGCGGGCCTTGCCGATGACCTCGCGAATGGCCTCGACCACGACCACCCTGGGCGTATCGGTTAGCAGGCTGCTCAACTCGGGGCTGCGCAACAGCCGGTCGACTGATGGGAGTTGCCGTCGAGCGTCGGTCATGGGTCGGGTACCTCGCTGCTGTCCGGGAGCGCCAAGCTGTCGGGATCAATGCCCAGGCTATCCTGAGGGGCCGGCGGTAGAGAATCGTCCACCGGCGGCTCCGGAGGCGGTGGCGGGATTGGCGCAACGAAACCCACCCCGCCGCCGGGCTCACCCTCGACCCCGTTGACGTTGCGGATGCCGAACATGGCAACGAAGTACCGCCCGTCCGGTATCAGCGGCTCGGCCAACCGAAGGATCAACCTGTCGAAAAGCCGGGGCCGCTCTTCGAGGAGCAGTCGCATGGCCGTGTCTGCGGCCACAATTCCTTTGCCAGGATCTACCTCGGGGCCTTCTGGCGCCAGGGTATCGGCTTGAACGGAATCGGCAGGCGGCAGGGAATCGGGTGCCGCGGTCGAGTCTGAGGCGGTGGTATCGACTGGTACCACTCTCGGGTAAAGGCTATCGTGCTCCTCTCGAGGGAGCAGGCTGAGTGTGGGTACGGAGAGTGAATCCGGCAGCAACATCACCCGCGCCGCGGAGCTGTCGACGCGCTGGTAGGGATCGAGTTGCTGGCTGAAAGTGATGGCCAAGGTCAAGCTGTCCATTATGGTGATTGAGCCGACGCGGGGCCCGACAGTGTCGTGGGGGAACGCCCACAACGAGCCGACATCCGAGATACCTCGGGTAATGGTGATCGAGTCGAACGACTCGCGCTGATCGAGTTGCCTGTTGTTGTTCTGGTCAACCACCCCGTGCACCTGGTAGTCGCCATTGGGGAGGGGGCCAATGGTGAACCGGCCGGTCGAATCGGTGAATCCTCGATAGGTCAGGCTGTCCGGCATGAGGGTGGCAAGCACCAGCCCATTGGGCATGGGGCGTCCTGCCACCCAGTCGATGAGCGTCCCGTTGAGTGTGTCCGTCGGGAGCTCGCCACCGGTGGAAAAGGTGACTACCGTAGACGCGTCACTGCGGTTGCGCTCGACGTCGGTAATTCCGGGGAGGAGTTCCACGCGGTATATCCGATTGGGTTGCCAGCCTTCGCGTGGTTTGACCGTGACACGATCGTGGCGCCACGAAATCTTGGGCACGCGCTCAGTGGGCGATACCACGATGAGTTTCTCGAGCGTCCCTGAGCCCAGCCCAAGGTTGGGAGCCTGTCCCTCGGCCACCACTTCGTTGAACACGAACTCGACCCGGTCGTCGAATCCGGGGAACACGCCGAGCGACTCCGGCACCGTCCTAAGGAGGATGGGCGGTGCCTGGTCCGGCGGCCCCCCCGGCGGCGCTTCGATGTTGGCGCAGGCAAGGGCCGCCGTAACCGTCAACAATCGGGCGATGAGGCCCAATGGTCCGTTGGGTCCTGGCAAGCCGGTCACAAACAGCCCAACAACTGCCGTTTCTGACCGAGTGCCGTGGCTTGGCCTTGCCACGAGGCCAGTTTTCTGCGTTCGGTCTCCACCACCGCAGCCGGGGCCCTGGTCAGGAACTTGTCGTTGGCGAGTTTTCGTTTCTGACCGGTGATGAGTTGTTCCAGGCGATCGTGTTCCGATCCCAAACGGTTGCACTCCCGCTCGAGATCGACGGCGTTTCCGAGAGGAATGAACACGCCTGTGCCATCGGTCAACACGGCGTGGCCACCGGGCTCCTTGGGGTGTTCCCCGAAGTAAAGCGCGTCGACCTTGGCCAGCCGGTGGATGGTCGCGGTTTCCTCTTCGAACGCGGCATGCGAACGTGACACCCAGACCGACACAGCCCGTCCCGGCGGGATGTTGTATTCGGCCCTGATGGCCCGCACTGAAGAAACCAATTCCTGGACCGTCCCGAACGCGGCGGCGGCCTCCGCGTCTACCGCGCGACGATCGGTTTGCGGCCAGGGAGCGACGCCGATGCTGGCGTCCTCCGGTCGGCCGGGGAAACGGCGCCACAACGTCTCAGTAATGAAAGGAGTTACCGGATGCAGTAGCCGGAGCGATACATCGAACGTCTGCGCCACCACGGCCCGAGCCACGTCACCGCCTGGCGCGTCGCCGAAGAGGCGCGGCTTGATTTGCTCGAGATACCAATCAGCCAGATCGGACCAGATGAAGTGGTAGATGGTAGTGGCGGCCTCGTTCAGCCGGAACTCCTCATAGGCGTTCGTTGCCGTAACCACGGTTTCCTCGCAACGTGCCAGAATCCAGCGATCGGCCAGGGTCAGTTCTTCGCGGGTGATGACGTCGGGGCTGGTTCCCGTCAGTGGCCGGACGGCCTCGGGAATATTACCAAGGACGAACCTGCCAATGTTCCACAGTTTGTTGGCGAAATTCCGGCCGACGGCGAAGGAGCTTTCCATGTCGTTGGGGTCGAGAATCAGGTCCGTTCCCACCGCCATTCCCGATACGACCGTGTACCGTAGAGCGTCTGCCCCATAGCGGTCGACCACCTCCAGAGGATCGATGCCGTTGCCCAGCGACTTCGACATCTTGCGATGCTGGGTGTCACGGACGGTTCCGTGCAGGTAAATGGTGGTGAATGGTATTTCACCCTTGAATTCGAGTCCGGCCATTATCATGCGCGCCACCCAGAAAAACAGGATCTCGGGCGCTGTAGCCAAGACGTCTCCGGGATAGAATTTGGCAAGGTCTGGGGTTTCGTCGGGCCACCCGAGACTGCTGAACGGCACCAACCAAGAGGAAAACCAGGTGTCGAGGACGTCTTCGTCCTGGCGCAATGCGCCGCCGCAACTGGGGCAGCGTTCCATGGATGTCCGGCTGACGTGGATGGGCGAATTGCACGCCGGGTCGTCGCAGTACCAGACGGGGATGCGGTGGCCCCACCACAGTTGCCGGGAGATGCACCAGTCGCGGACGCCTTCGAGCCATTGATTGAAGTCATCCCCTCGACGCTTGGGGAGGAACGTGAGACGGCCGTCCCGATGAGCTTCCAGGGCCGGAGCCGCGAGCGGTTCCATCTTGACGAACCACTGCTCCGACAGGCGCGGCTCCACCACGGTACCGCAACGGTAGCAATGCCCCACGGCATGCTGGTGCGGTTCGATCTTTTCCAGCAACCCGAGTTCTCCGAAGTGGTCAACCACCCGTTGTCGGGCGTCGTATCGGTCCAGGCCGCGGAATTCCTCTGGCGCGTCATTGCTGACGTGGCCGTGGGCATCCAGCACCACGATCGGCTCGAGGCCGTGCCGTTGTCCGATTTCGAAGTCGAGTGGATCGTGCGCGGGCGTCACTTTGACGGCGCCGGTCCCAAATTCAGGGTCGACTCCTTCGTCAGCGATGACGGGGATTTGGCGGCCTGTGAGCGGTAGGTCGATCAGTTGTCCTATCAAGGGACCGAACCGCTCGTCGTCGGGATGCACGGCCACGGACGTGTCTCCCAGCATGGTTTCTGGCCGGGTGGTAGCCACGGTAACGTGTCCCGAGCCGTCGGCAAGGGGGTATTGCAGGAACCAGATCTTCCCGGCCACGTCCTTCTTTTCGGCCTCTTCGTTGGAGAGTGCGGTAAGGCACCGGGGGCACCAGTTGATTATGTAGTTGCCCCGGTAGATCAGATCCTTCTCGTACAGTCGGACGAAAGTTTCCCTTACGGCGCGGGACAGGCCCTCGTCGAGCGTGAAGTAGGTGCGCGACCAATCACAACTGGCGCCCAGGGCCTTGAGTTGCTCGAGGATGGTGGCACCGGTGTCATGCACGTGCTGCCACACGCGTTCGACGAACGCCTCACGGCCGAGATCGAACCGCGTGATGCCTTCCTTGGCCAGGAGTCGCTCCACGACGTTCTGTGTGGCGATGCCGGCGTGATCGGTCCCCGGTAGCCAAAGCACCTCACGGCCACGCATTCGTTCGAAGCGGATGAGCACATCCTGAATGGTATTGTTGAGGCCGTGGCCCATATGCAGCCGGTCGGTCACGTTGGGAGGCGGCATCATGATCACGTAGGGGGGTCGCTCGCCGTCAGTATGGGCACTGAAGTCCCCACGGTCCATCCACCATTGATAGAGATCCCGCTCGATGTCGGCGGGTTTATAACGTGAAGGAAGTTCCTGGGTCATGATCTGGGATTCGCTGACGGTCGGTGGTTACGGAGACTGATGTCGTCCTCGCCCCGTACGAGGACGCTGTCGAGCACTTCTCTGATGCCGGGAACGCTTTGGGCAAAGCGGACTACCTGAGACCGAGTGGCCCGGTCATCCACCCAGCCGCTTACTTCGACCACACCCGGGGCCGTTGCGCTCACGGCGATTCCGAGGGCATGGAACGCTTTGGCCTGTTCCAATGCGTCCCTGACTGCCTTGACGGTCTGAGCGATTGTGGGAGGGGCGCCTATGGGAGCGTGGGGCTGGTCATCGGGCCGGCGGCAGAGCCGCCGCCACCGAAGCCTCTCGCCGATAACGAGACCCACGGTCAATCCGGCGCCCACGCCCAGCATCGTCCACCCCATAAGGTTGGCCCGGGCATCATGTCGGCGTCGGGGCACTCGCATTCCTCTTACATAACGATTCGCGCTGCGGTTAAGTTAACATCTTTTGGAGCCCCCGCTGTCGGGCTCCCGGACTCAACAAGGGGACAGCATGGAAGGAAATGAACCCACAGCCCGTACCGAGCTGGCACGCTGGCTAGTCGTGGCCGTTGTCATCATAGTCGGGATCGTGCTGTTCTTCCTGTTCGCACCCGGCACGCCTCCCGCGGTGACGCCGTCCGGCATGGAGGTGCCCTCGTGAGTGCCATTCGGCTTAGGCTCCCGGATGGCAGTGAGCGCGAGGCGGCCGCCGGGGTTACCGGGGGGGACGTAGCCCGTGACATAGGGCCCGGACTCGCCCGCGCTGCCATCGCCGCCAAGGTCGATGGCGAAGTGTACGACCTCGACCGGCCTATCGAAAGCGATGCGGAGTTCGCCATCCTTACGGACCGCGACCCTGAGGCGCTGGAGGTGTTGCGCCATTCGACGGCGCACATCCTGGCGACAGCCGTGCGGGAGTTGTTCCCCGGTGCCGGTATCGGATTCGGGCCCGCCATCGCCGACGGCTTCTACTACGACTTCGAAGTGCCCAGGCCGTTCACTCCCGACGACCTGGAATCCATCGAAACAAAGATGCGCGAAGTCGCCGCCAGGGACTATCCGTTCGTCCGGGAAGTTGTCACCCGGGCGGACGCCGACGACCGGTTCGCCGACGATTCTCTCAAACTGGAACGCATCTCCGAATTCTCGGTGGATGAGACCATCTCGGTCTACACAGACGGGCCGTTCACCGATCTGTGCCGTGGGCCGCACATGCCGGGAACGGGCAAGTTGAAACACTTCAAGCTGCTCAATTCGGCCGGAGCATATTGGCGGGGTGATGAGAACCGGCAGATGCTGCAGCGCATATATGGCACCGCCTGGTTCAAGAAGGATCACCTCAAGGCGTATCTCGACCAGCTCGAAGAAGCCCGCAAGCGGGACCACCGTGTGTTGGGGAAACAACTCGACTTGTTCTCCATCCAGGAAACTGTCGGCCCCGGGCTCGTGTTTTGGCATCCCAAAGGCGCCATGATCAAGTGGCTGTTGTCTCGCTACGTGGAGGACGACAACCTGGCGTGCGGGTACGACCTGATCTACACGCCGAACATCACCCGTGAAGAACTGTTCAAGATTTCAGGCCACCTGCCGTTGTATGAGGCGGTGCAGTATCCCCCCATGGCTGCCGGCGAGGACGAGCCCGAAGAAGTCCGCTATCGGGTCAAGCCCATGAACTGCCCCATGCACGGGCTGGTATTCAAGTCGCAACAGAGGAGTTACCGCGATCTCCCAGTGCGGCTGTCCGAAGTGGCCAACGTGTACCGGGACGAGAAATCCGGTACCCTTCACGGGCTACTCCGGGTGCGCGGGCTGAGCATGGACGATGCCCACATTTTCTGCACCCTGGACCAGGCCGAGGATGAGATCTTTCTGTGCCTGGACCAGGTAGACCGGATTGTTCGGGAAACGTTCGGGTTCCGCCTGCAGTTTGAAGTATCGACTAGGCCTGAGCACCGGTTGGGCGACGACGAAACCTGGAGTAAGGCTGAGGACATCCTTCGGCGAGCCTTGGTCCGCAAGGGCATTGAGTTCGACGAGGACGAGGGAGGTGGTGCCTTCTACGGTCCCAAGATCGACATCAAATTCGAAGACGCCATCGGCCGCATGTGGCAAGGGCCTACCATTCAGCTCGATTTCCAGCTCCCCGAGAGACTCGATCTGGAGTACACTGGTTCAGACAACCAGCCTCACCGGCCGGTAATGATCCACCGTGCCATCTACGGATCCTTGGAACGGTTCATCGGCAATCTCATCGAGCACTTCGCCGGAGCCTTTCCCTTGTGGCTGGCGCCCGAGCAGGTGCGGGTTATCCCCATTGCCGACGCCCAGGCGGAGGCCGCCCTGGCTGTGGCGGAGCGCTTGAAAGCCGCCGGTGTCAGAGTTCACTTGGACGATCGGGGAGAGACGCTGAATTATCGGATCCGCGAAGCCGAGGTCAACAAGATTCCCTACATGGCCATCGTGGGCCAGCGGGAAGCCGACGCAGGCACAGTGGCGGTGAGAACTCGGGGGGCTGGGAAGAAACAGGACATCGTCCCGGTCCAGGAATTCGAGACCACATTGCGCGAACACATCGCCACGAAGGCCCTGGTGCCCTATGGTGACCCCGGCTGAGGTTCCTTGAACGCCCCATCCCACGGCGGTACCTTCACCAGTCCCGACCCGGCGTTCCTCAAGTATTGAAGGGATTGGTATCTCGTGAGCGATAGCACCACACCAGTAATTCTGTCCGCCGTCCGCACTCCGATTGGCAAGTACCTTGGAGGGCTGTCCTCGTTTGCCGCGCCTGAGCTCGGTGCGCTGGTAATCCGTGAGGCCATTTCCAGGGCAGGCATCGAGGGTGGCGATATCGACGAGGTGATCATGGGCCACGTGCTTCAGGGCGGTGCCGGCCAGGCTCCCGCCAGGCAGGCCATGATCCGCGCCGGTGTCCCCGGACGCGTTCCCGCATTGACAATCAACAAGGTGTGCGGCTCCGGCCTAAAAGCCGTCATGCTGTCGGCCCAGGCCATTCGTGCCGGCGATGGCGAGTGCTTCGTTGCTGGGGGCATGGAAGTCATGTCAGCCTCGCCACACTACTTGTTCGGCATGCGTAGTGGCATCAAGGCGGGCAACCAAACCATGCTCGACGGCATGATACACGATGGTCTATGGGATTCGTTCGGCGACAACCACATGGGTGTCTACGCCGAATACACGGCCGAGAAGGCCGGTATCACTCGAGAGCAACAGGACGAATTTGCGCTGGCAAGCCACCAGAAGGCGGTGGCGGCCATCGAAACCGGCAAGTTCCAAAAGGAGATCGTGCCGGTCGAAGTGAAAACGCGGAAAGGCACGGCTGTCGTGGATCAGGACGAATGCCCCAGGAAGGATTCGTCGTTGGAATCATTGGGCAACCTGCGGCCGGTCTTCCAGAAGGATGGGACGGTTACCGCGGGCAATGCCCCGGGGTTGAACGATGGAGCCAGCGCGCTCGTGGTTGCTTCGCTCGCCTTTGCCAAGGCGCACGGACTTGCTCCCATGGCAACCATTACCGCCTACTCCACCGGTGGAGGCGAACCCAAGGACCTGTTCTTCGCTCCGATTATCGCGGTCGAGAACCTCATGGCCAAGGTAGGCACCGACATCAATGAGTACCAGCTCATCGAGGCCAACGAAGCGTTTGCCGTGCAGGCTCTGGCGGACGGAAACGCACTGGAATGGGATTGGGACCGCGTGAATGTGAACGGCGGGGCGGTGGCCCTGGGCCATCCGATAGGCGCCTCGGGTGCCCGTGTTCTCACCACGCTGCTCCATGCCATGGACGACCGTGGAGCCGGCACGGGCTTGGCCACGCTGTGCCTAGGCGGTGGTAATGCCGTCGCCTTGAGTGTTGAACGAACTTAGAGAAGCGGGGGCAGCGGGGGCCGCGAGGACAGTTTACTGAGAGGAATGGGGAGATCGATGCTGACGAATGAGACGGAAACTACTGTCCTGGGGCGGACTGAGTCGCGGACTGGGCGCAGGATGCTGGCGGTTTCTTTGGGAGCCGCGACGGTAGCTGTGGGGGCCCAGATTACGGTTCCGCTGGCGTTCAGTCCGGTCCCGATGACGCTTTCTCCCCTTGCGGTGTTGATCGTCGGCGGGGTGCTCGGTTCGCGTGGGGGTGTGTCGGCCTTGGTCACCTACCTGGTGCTGGGAGCCATCGGGCTTCCGGTGTTCGCAGGAGGCCTGGCCGGAGCGGGCTGGCTGATTGGACCCACCGGTGGCTACCTGTTGGCATTTCCGGTTGCGGCGGGGGTCTCAGGCTACCTGGCGCGAGAGCGGGGCTGGGTGGGAGCGATGCTTGGCGCGATCGCCGGCATCGTAATAATCCACCTCGGTGGTCTGGCACAGCTCACCGCCATCACTGGAGACTTGGGGAACGCCTTCCGTCTGGGAACGCTGCCGTTTCTCGCGGGGGACGTAGTGAAGGTCATCGTGGCAACTGTTGTAGTGACCACTCTGGGGCCAGCCATTCGCCGGCTGCTTTGACACCAGAACGCCCTGAGTCGTCGTATGCCCCTTTGAAGGTCATGGCGACGGCGATAGGGTGGTCCGTAGTTTTCGGTGGGATCGCCCTTGTCGTGGCCGGAGCCTTGAGTTTTCTGACCGCCATGGTCGCCGCTGGATCGGTCGAGGGCGCCGCTGAGTGGCTAGTGGTTTTGGGCCCGGTACAGGTGGTGGCTCAGGGGACGGCCGCGCTTGGTGGCGGGTTCGCAGCCACGTACGTCGTTGGTATCCGGCGGTTTGGCTTTGAGGCCGGCGATCTGCGGTGGCGATGTGTTCTGCCACCCGCCAAGGGGTTCGCCGTTGGGCTGCTATTCGGGGTCCTCCCGGCTATTACAGTATTGCTGGTGCCGGTGCTGCTCGGAAGTGGCCACTGGCTGGTGGGCGACGAAGGTATCGGCGCGTTCGGCGCGTGGAGTGGCCGGATGGCGTTGGTCTTGGCGCCGGCAGCCCTGGCCGAGGAAGTGTTGTTCCGGGGGGTGCCGCTGATACTTCTGGCGGCGGTGATTGGGCGGGGGACTGCGGTTCTAGTGGTGGCGGCGGTCTTCGGCGTGGCCCATCTGCTCAATCCCCACGTAACCAGCATGGGCGTAGCCAACGTGGCCCTTGCCGGGATACTCTTGGGGACAGTGTTTTACGGCCCGGGCGGGATGTGGGCCGCGTTTGGCGCCCACCTCGGGTGGAATACCACGCTGGCTGTGTTGGGCGCTGCGGTGAGTGGGCTGCCGTTCGAGGTCCTGTCTATCGACTATGAGGCCGGTGGCCCTGAATGGCTCACCGGTGGACAGTTCGGCCCGGAAGGTGGGATGCTTGCCACGCTGGTGCTGACCCTGACAGTGGTGATTGCAGCCCGTCGTGTGAGGAGTACCGAGACATGAATCGTGTGGCGGTGGTGGGGGCCGGAACAATGGGCAACGGCATTGCCCACGTGTTTGCACAACATGGCTGGGAAGTCATGCTGGTCGACGTGTCTGCCGAGGCTCTCGATAAGGGACTGGCATCGATCCGGAAGAACGTGGCGCGGCAAGTCAAGAAAGAACTCTTGACCGAGGCGGCGGCGACAGAGACCATGGCACGGATCGAGACCACCGGGGCGCTCGAACCGGCCAAGGGGGTCGAACTGGTGATCGAAGCCGCCAGCGAACGTCCCGAGCTCAAGTTCCAGATTTTCCGGGACCTCGCTGCGGTGTGTGGTGAGAGTACTATTCTGGCCAGTAACACCAGTTCCATTTCCATCACCGCCATCGCGGGGCAGACAGAGTGTCCCGACCGGGTGATCGGAATGCACTTCATGAATCCGGTACCGGTCACGAAGTTGGTGGAGGTCATCCGGGGCCACCACACTAGCGATGCCACCATGGACCGGGTGATGACCTTGGCGAGGGAGCTCGGCAAGACTCCGGTTGAGGTCAACGACTACCCTGGCTTCGTGGCGAACCGCGTCTTGATGCCAATGATCAATGAGGCGGTCTACTGTGTCTTGGAGGGCGTCGCTACGGCGGAAGCGGTCGATACAGTCATGAAGCTTGGCATGGCCCATCCGATGGGCCCGTTGGCATTGGCGGATCTGATCGGGCTCGACGTTTGCTTGTCGATCCTCACGGTGTTGCACGAAGAACTGGGTGATGACAAGTACCGACCCTGTCCCTTGCTCCGGCGGATGGTTGCTGCCGGCGACCTCGGTCGTAAAGCCGGCCAGGGGTTCTATCTTTATGAGTGAACTATGTCTAGTGCCATGAAGCCGACATCTACGGAACCGACGAAGGAGTCTTCGATGGACCTCATAGCCAAGATGCAGGACTTGAATCACGAGCAGGTGGTCTTCTGCTCTGAGCCGTCCTCCGGCTACGTAGGCATCATCGCCATCCACGACACGACCCTCGGCCCAGCTCTGGGAGGTACCCGGTTCTGGAACTACGCTTCCACCGAGGAAGCCATGATCGACGCTCTGCGATTGTCGCGCGGCATGACCTACAAGGCTGCCGTCGCCGGGCTCGACCTCGGCGGCGGCAAGTCCGTCATCATCGGCGACAATCGCCGAACGAATCGCGAAGCCCTGTTCCGGGCCCACGGCAGGTTCGTTGAGTCGCTCGGTGGCCGGTACATCACCGCCGAAGACGTCGGCACCCGTCCTTCCGACATGAGCTACGTCCGGTTCGAGACAGAGCACGTCACTGGACTCACAGGTTTGTCGGGCGACCCTTCTCCGGTCACCGCGTACGGCGTGTACATGGGGATGAAGGCCGCTGCCAAGAAACACTGGGGTTCCGACGATCTTTCGGCGCGAACCATCCTGCTGCAAGGTTGTGGCAACGTGGGTCACTGGCTGGCCAAATACCTGAATGACCTCGAGGGAGCCAAGCTGGTAGTGACCGACGTCGATGAAGGAAAGGTAAGGGCGGTGGTGGACGCCACCGGCGCCACCGTAGTGGCGCCAGACGACATCTACTCCCAAGAGGGCGACATCTTTGCTCCCTGTGCCCTTGGCGCGGTAATCAACGACGACACCGTCTCTCTGCTCAAGGTCGGCGTTGTGGCCGGTGGCGCCAACAACCAGTTGGCTGAGGAGCGGCACGGTGACGAACTCTACCGGCTGGGCAAGACGTACGCTCCGGACTATGTGATCAATAGCGGCGGTTTGATCAACGTCTACGGTGAGATTCACCGCTGGTCACCCGACCGTGCCAAGACCAAGGCCGGGGAGATTTACAACACGATGCTGAAGATTTACGAGATCTCGGGTCGCGAAGGAATCCCCTCCTATCAGGCGGCTGGTCGACTGGCCGTCGAGCGGGTTGCGGCTGTTCGCGGATTGAAAGCGATGTGGCTCCCGGGATCCAGGTAGCTGTGTCGGCC
>CAXMUQ010000186.1:0-6366 GCA_964196605.1 uncultured Acidimicrobiia bacterium | reverse complement strand
CAGCTGAAACACAGTTGCTTCATAGTTACAACGGCGCTGATCGCCGGCCACTCCCTCTTCGCGACTCCATACGCCTGGGCCCGGGCGCAGGACACCGCAGCTACGCAGGACACCACCCGTCGGCGCGCCAATCTGGCCGGCCCCGACCAGGTCAACAACCAGCTTCAAAGTGACGCCCGACCCAAGGAATCACTGCTCCAGCTCGGTTTTCTCGATTCCTACTTCGAGTTCAAGGACCGGCTCAAGGAAGAGACCGGACTTGGCTTCGGTGTCGATTACAGCACGATATACATGAAGGCCAGCGCCAGCCTGGCCGAGGAGGAGGCGTGGAGCGGCATGCTGCGGCTCTACGGATCGTGGGAGCTGGTAGGGCGGGGATCCGGCAACAGCGGCTCCTTCGTGTTCAAGGTAGAACACCGCCACCGTTACCTTGCCATCGCTCCGAAGGTGTTGTCGTTCAATATCGGCTACGCCGGAATCTTCGCCGCACCGTTCAGTGACGAGAAGCTGCGGTGGACCAATCTGTATTGGCTCCAGCGGCTAGGCGGAGGGCGTTTCGTCTTTCTTGCCGGTTTTTTGGATGCGACCGATTTCTTCGACGTCTACGCCATGGCCAGCCCCTGGCTCCACTTTACCAATCTGGCTTTCAGCACCGGCTCGGCCGCTACCGCACTTCCCAATGATGGATTGCTCGGTGCAGCAGTAGGCGCATGGATCTCGGACCAGGTGTACGCCCTCGCCAGCGTCGGCGACAACGGCTCCGATCCCACGGATCCGTTCAGCGGTTTCGATCGGTTTGTCAACGTCAACGAGTACTTCACCAGCCTCGAAGTGGGATGGACCACTGGCAAGAGCAGAGCCTACTTCGACAACGTCCACGTGTCGCTTTGGCACAGCGATCAGAAGACTGAAATCGGTGATCCGTCAGGTTGGGGTGTCAATGTCTCGGCCACCAAGTATATCGACGACACCTGGCTGCCGTTCGTACGAGGCGGCTACACCGAGGACGGCGGCAGTCTGTTGCAGAAATCCCTGAGCCTCGGCCTGGGATACCAGCCGGTGCAGTATGGCAACCTGCTGGGATTCGGAGTCAACTGGGGCGAGCCCAACGCCACCACCTGGGGGTCGTCCGATCTGACGGACCAGTATAGCTTTGAGTTGTTCTATCGCTGGCAACTCGGTGAGCGGTTGGCCGTCACCCCAGATCTGCAGTATTTCATCAACCCGGCTCTGAACCCTGATCAGTCATCCATTTGGCTGTTCGGGCTACGGGCCAGGTTGGCATTGTAGTTTCAAGATTCAATCACTTTGAACGGAGCTATGTCCATGAAGGTCATCCTGAAAGCAGGCGGACTCGCCTTGATAATTGGAGCTGCTGTCGCGCTGCCGGCCGAGGCCCAGAAACAGAAGGACCTCGACCGAGTTGAGGAGGCCAAGGCCACCATGATCGAAAAGGATGCCGGCATGGCCGACTGGTTCAGCAGCTCATACGCCTACGCCGTGTTCCCCAACGTCGGCAAGGGTGGCATCGGTATCGGTGGCGCCCACGGCAACGGCATTGTTTACCGTGGTGGCGCGCCAGTCGGAAAATCCGAGCTCAAGCAGGTGACGGTCGGGTTGCAGCTGGGCGGCCAGAAATTCATCGAGGTCGTTTTCTTCAAGGACAAGACGGCCTACGATGATTTCACCAGAGGAAACTACGAATTCGGCGCCCAGGCATCGGCCGTGGCCTTCTCGGCCAGTGCGTCGGCCGACCTGGCCTACAACGGCGGCGTGGCCATCGTGACCATGGCCGAAGGTGGTTTGATGTACGAGGCCACGGTGGGCGGACAGAAATTCGAGTACGAGGCCTACGGGGAGTAGTTCCCTCTACAGCCGCTGGCGACGCAACGCGGGAGAAGTTACTATGGTCGGCGATGCGTGATACCATCCGTCCTGGGCTGTTCTTCAGGCTGTTAATTCAGCCTGGCGCCGTTTTCGAGGAACTCTCGGAAGCACGCCCGTCCTTCCCTGCGGTGTTCTTTCGCTACGTGATCTGGCTCGCCGCCCTCCCTCCACTGTTCCTGTACCTAGGCGCGTCACGCGGCGGCTGGCACCTGGGTGCGGCGGAGCCTCTGTTCCTCGAGCCCAATGCACGGCTGGCCTTCAGCCTGGCCTATTTCGTGGTACTCCTGTTAGGCATGGCGTTTACGGGGTTCTTGTCGTACCGGATGGCGGACACCTATGGCGCCCCCAAGTCGCGGGGTATCCACTTGGCGATGGTTGTGGTTGTGTCGGCGCCGATCGTCGTGTGCAGCGCCATCCTTCTCTACCCACACATATTCGTCAATCTGCTGGTACTGGTGCCGGCACTGATGTGGTCGATGTACCTGCTGTACCGGGGGTTGCCCGTGGTGCTACTCGTCGGCCCGGAGCGGGGCATGTTGATGGCATCGTCATTGATCGGCTGGCTGATGATTGCCGCCGTCAGTTTGCTGGGTCTCACCGTTGCCTTGTGGAGCAACGGCATCGGCCCGTCGATAAGGGTATGAATTGATGGCACGCAACCAGGCCGGCCCCGCCGAAGAGCACTACCACGACAAGGTGGTGCGCTTTCTCCTGATGTGTTCGCTCATCTGGGCGGTGATCGGGATGTCGGCGGGCGTGTATGTGGCCGCGGAGTTGATTTGGCCGTCCATCGACATGGGCCAGCCCTGGCTGTCGTTCGGTCGACTCAGGACGTTTCACACCAATGTGGTGATTTTCGGATTCGGTGTCTCGGCACTGATGGCCACCGCTTTCTACAGCGTACAACGCACCTGCCATGTACCGCTGCCGTTGCCTCGGCTGGCATGGTTTACCGGCGTTGGGTGGCAGTTTGGCATTCTCGCGGGCGGTTTGTCGTTGCTGGCCGGCATCAACGGTGGTAAGGAATACGCCGAACTGGAATGGCCGTTCGATATCGCTATCGCCGTGTTATGGATCTCTTTTGGTGTCGTGTTCTTCGCCACCATCGCCAAGCGGCGCATCAAACCCATATACGTATCGAACTGGTTCTACGGTGCCCTGATCATCGTCGTGGCCATGTTGCACGTCGTGAACAGCCTTGCCGTGCCGGCAACGCTGTTCAAGTCATACCCGATCTTCGCCGGAGCCCAAGACGCCATCGTGCAGTGGTGGTACGGCCACAACGCGGTGGGCTTTCTGTTGACCGGCGGTTTCCTCGGCATGATGTACTACTTTTTGCCCAAGCAGGCTGATCGACCGATCTGGAGTTATCGCCTGTCGATCGTCGCGTTCTGGGCCTTCGTCTATAGTTACATCTGGGCCGGCCCCCATCACCTGCTCTACAGCTCGATTCCCGATTGGGTGCAGAACCTGGCTCTGGTCATGAGTCTCGTATTGCTGGCGCCTTCATGGGCCACGATGATCAACGGCATGATGACGGTGAGCGGCGCGTGGCAGAAGTTGCGCACCGACCCGGCCCTCAAATTCATCGTGCTCTCGCTCGCGTTCTACGGCCTGGCGACGTTCGAGGGGCCCATGATGGCCATAAGGAGCGTGAATGCCATCAGTCATTTCACCGATTGGACCATCGGCCATGTTCACTCCGGCGCCCTCGGTTGGAACGCCTTGATAACGTTCGGTACCTTCTATTTTCTGGTGCCACGGCTCGTCGGCGCCGAGCTGTACAGCGTCAAGTGGGCCAACATCCACTTCTGGCTGGCTCTGGCGGGCACCATGTTCTACGTCCTGGCAATGTGGGGCGCTGGTGTTTCACAGGGTTTACTGTGGTTCAGTCTGGATCAAGTCGGAGAACTCAGCTTCAGCTTCAAAGACATCATGGCGAGCATGGTTCCTTACTACATGCTGCGCTTGGTTGCCGGTATCGTCTTCCTGGCTGGCACGGTGCTGATGGTGATAAACCTGTGGCTGACTATCAAAGGACGCGAAACCATTCGGGTGAAGCCACCTGAAGTTCCCACTCATCGGGTATCGGCATGAGCCGCGGCATATCGTTACACGAGAGACTCGAGAACAACGCCGGTTTGTTGATATTCGGCATTCTGTTCGTTTCCTCGATCGGCGGCCTGGTGCAGGTCCTGCCAAGCGTGTTTCAAGAGTCCTTGTCGACGCCGACAGCAAACACCAGGGTCTATTCGGCCCTGGAGCTTATCGGCCGGGACATTTACATCCGCGAAGCATGCAGTGTGTGCCATTCTCAGCAAATTCGCCCGTTGCTCGCCGAAGTGAAGCGCTATGGCCAATACTCACGCGCCGGTGAGTTCGTCTATGACCGACCGTTCCTGTGGGGCTCCAAGCGGACCGGCCCTGATCTGCAGCGCATCGGGGGCAAGTACTCCGACTTGTGGCACAGGGTTCACCTCAACAATCCACGAGACGTCGTTCCCAATTCCATCATGCCGGCGTATCCATGGCTGGTACAGCGGCCAGCAAACGCCAGCGGCGATATCCAGGCTCGGCTGCGTGCCTTACAACGCCTGGGCCATCCATACGACGACGCTGCCATCGAAGCGGCCCCAGGTGAGCTCGAGGGACTGAGGGAGATCGATGCGGTGGTGGCCTATTTACAAAATCTGGGTGTCGGTTTCGACCCAGTTGCCGATGACGCTACCCAACAGGCCCCGGAGTAGCCCGAGGATGCCACGATGACCTGGTTTATTTTTGCCGGTGACATGCTGGTCATGTTGTTCATGGTCGTGCTAGTGGTGTGGGTTTCCCTGCGTTCGGGGCGCAATCGCTTCGACGCGGTGGCTCGCATACCACTGGAGGACGAGCGTATCGATGCCTGAATTGCCGTCGGGGTTCTGGGGTGTATGGATCGTGGGTCTGACCATCATCGGTCTGACTGGGGTGACGTGGTTCGCCGTCAGCGTCTACCGCGCCAAGCCCGAGGACGAACACAAGGGGCCGGTCTGGGACGAGAACCTCCGAGAGGACGCCAATCCAGCCCCGCTATGGTGGTTCTGGCTGCTGTTCAGCCTGCTGATTTTTTCCGTCAGCTATCTGATGTTGTACCCTGGACTGGGGCCGTACCGAGGAATACTCAAATGGTCTGCCGGCGGCCGGCTCGCTGAAAGTGAAGCTTCATATCAAGCCGAGTTCGGCGAAGCACGCCGGACGATCGTCGACGCGCCGCTGGCGACTTTGCATGCCGATGAGCGAGTGATGGCGTCAGCCAAACGGGTATACGATCGCAACTGTGCTGTGTGCCATGGGTATGACGCAGCGGGCCAGGCGTCGCTGTTTCCCGACCTGACCGACGATGAGTGGCAGTGGGGCGCAACGCCTGAGGAGATCGAACACACCATTCGCAACGGCCGGAACGCTGCAATGCCGAGTTGGGCCAGCGCCCTCGGCGAAGACGGCGTACAGAATGTGGCTTACTACGTGTTGGCGTTGGGTGCTCGCGGCGACGAGGAACACGCCGGTCGGACGCAGTACCAGCAAATCTGCAGCGCCTGTCATGGACCGGCCGGTGAAGGAAACACCGCACTGGGTGCGCCGAATTTGGTCGATGACGTGTGGTTGTACGGTGGTGACTTCGAGACTATCAAACAGTCCATTGCTGGTGGTCGCACCGGGGTGATGCCAGCGTTCGGGGGACGGCTCGATGATACCCAGATTCGCTTGTTGGTTGCTTGGCTGACCGCGAACGCCCGATCCGAGTTATAGCATCACCCATCGCCGAATTAGGTGCGGGACTCCGCCACACCTGGGCTCGGTCTTCCGGCTTCTCAACTTCGGCCTGCCTTGATACCATGCGGATCGACCAGCCTTGACACCCGCCCCAATCGCGGCAACTTCGCACCATCCATCACGCTAGATGACTTCCGACCGAGGAGAGGCCGCCATGGCCACCCACGTATATCCCGAGAACGAACGCCGTTACCTGCAACTGTCCATAGAAGCCGCCATCCGCATCGGCCTACTGGCGCTCCTGACCCTGTGGGCGCTCCAAATCGTCCGGCCTTTCATTGAATCCGTCCTCTGGGGCGTCATCATCGCCGTTGCGGTGTGGCCTATCCATCAAAAGCTCGTCAAACGCCTCGGGGACCGGCCCAAGCTGGCGGCGACACTGTTCACCCTCCTGGCCCTGGCCGCTTTGATCATCCCGACGGTAAGTTTTTTCGGTGATGTGGTGTCCGAGGGCCGCGCACTGGCTCAGGGACTCGAGTCGGGTACGCTGGAGATACCTCCCGCCCCCGACAAGGTGCGAAGTTGGCCGGTGATCGGGGACCCACTGGCCGATGTGTGGACGGCCGCCTCGGAGGACCTGCAGGGCACGCTCCATAAGTATCAGTCTCAGGTTGCGTCCGTGGGCAGCCGCCTGGCAGGTGCCTTGGGTGGCCTGGCGATGACGGT
>CAXMUQ010000185.1:0-11692 GCA_964196605.1 uncultured Acidimicrobiia bacterium | reverse complement strand
CCTCCGACGCCGATCCTCTAGAACAGGCCAACCTTCTCTTGGCGGGGTGCTACTCCGACCTGGGCGATCCCGAAGCGGTGATTCGCTACGTCGAGCCCGTGACGGCAAGCGCCAATCTGGATAGACGGGTAACGGCACAGGCGCTCTACGGGTCGGCGCTCAACCGATTGGGGAGGTACCAGGAAGCCCTGGACGTCCTCGCAGATATCGATGACCCTAACTTGGACGGCGAGCGGGCAATCGCCCTGGCAGGGTCCGGCCGCATCGGAGCAGCCATGGATCTTGCCGACTCCCTCATTGCCCGCCGCGACACGACCGTACTATGGGACGATGTCCTGAAGGTTGTGGCATGGCATGATCTGGTCACCGCCAGCGAGTTGGTCGACCAACTCGCCGCCCAGGACAGCATCCTCCCGGAAAGGAAAGCCGAGTACTACCTGGGTGACGGCTTGCGGTGGGTACCCGTCGATCCCGCCCATGCTATCGAGCGCTTCGAGCTTGCGGCTCAGGACAGCACCGCCCGCCAGAATGGGGGAACCGCCCGACTTGAATGGGCTCGTGTCCAGTTGAGCTGGGTGAAGACTACCGGGGAGTTGCTGCCTGTTATGGCCGTGCTTGAGCCGGCGATAGCCAGCGGAGGCGCTGATGCCTTGCTGGCCCGGCGCTTGTTGGAAACCATCCAGCGAGTGCGGTCGACTGCCGATACCCTCACCACTAAAAGCCCCACCGGGGACCTCGAACAGTTCTTCCTGGCGGAGACCGCCCGCGATTCCCTGGGCGCTCCCGAACTGGCTCGGGCGTTTTTCCAACGACTGGCGGATGACTGGCCGGATTCTCCCTATGCACCGAAGGCCCTGCTGGCAATGGCCACGCTAGATGTGCACAACGCTCATGTCTACCGGCAGTATCTGACCTATGTCTATCCTGACAGCCCATACCTGACATATCTAGAGGGTGGTGCCACCAACAGTCTTCGGGGTCTGGAAGATTCCCTGCGAGCCTATGCCTTCTCCAGGGTCGTTCGCCGAAGCCAGAATGGGCGCCGGGGGCAGGGCCGGCAGCGACGGGTTCGAGGGGACGGCGATGATCGCGATCCTGATGACGAGCCCCGCGAATAAGGTGTCCCCAGCGCTTGGTAGAACACTCTTCGGCCAACAGTTTCAAAACCCTGTACTACTTGCTGCGGGCACCGCGGCCTTTGGTAACGAATTGGCTGGGGTACTCGATGTGACGCGGCTTGGGGGCCTGATAACCAAGTCGATCTCCCTCCATCCCCGTGCCGGCAACCAACCCCCACGGGTGACTGAATTCCGAGGAGGGATGCTTAATTCCGTGGGATTGGCCAACCCGGGGGTAGCCCGGGTGGCGGCCGACGATCTCCCTCGACTTCTGGGCCTGGCTCCCCCCGCCAGAGTTCTGGTGAGCATCGTTGGCTTCCAGCTAGACGAGTACGCCGCCGTGATCGATCAACTGACCGATCAGCAGGGCATAGCGGCGCTGGAACTGAATCTGTCCTGTCCCAATACCGCCGCCGGCGGCATCGAATTCGGCGCCGATCCTGCCTCGATCGAGGCCGTCGTCACCTCCTGTCGGGCACACACGACCCTGCCACTCATCGTCAAGCTGTCACCCATCTCACCCGACATCGGGGTCCTCGCGCGGGCGGCGGCCGGAGCTGGCGCCGACGCTGTCTCTGTGGTCAACACGATGCCCGGGCGGCTGCTAAGTTGGTCCGGCCACCCCAAACTTGGAGCTGGCCGAGGGGGCGTGAGCGGTCCGGCGCTCTTTCCGATTGGACTTCAGGCCACCGCCGTGGTGCTCGAAAGCACCGACGGTCTGCCGGTCATCGGCGTCGGCGGAGTCCGCTCGGCGGACGACCTCAGGCAATACCTCCGCGTCGGAGCCTCGTTGGTCCAGGTCGGAACCGCCGCGCTGGCCGATCCCCGTCTACCAGAAAGGCTGGTACGGGACTTGGAGTTGAATGGTGTCTGAGGTCATTCTGGCTCTCGATGTGCCCTCCAGAGAGGACGCCCTGCAATTGGTCGATTCCATTCCGGAGGCCCGCTGGGTCAAGGTGGGCCCGGTGTTGCTGACCAGTACGGGCATGGCGTTCGTCGGTGAGTTGGTGGATCGAAGTCTGCACGTCTTTCTCGATCTCAAGTGGCACGATATTCCCAATACGGTGGCAGGAGCCGTCGCTGCGGCTGCTGATCTGGGCGTTGCCATGGCTACCGTCCACACTCTGGGCGGTCCAGCAATGATGGCCGCCGCTGCCCAGTCGGCAGGGCAGGTCTCGGTGGTCGGAGTTACAGTTCTCACTTCCCACACTTCTGCCGAGTGGGCCCGGACGCTGGGGAGGGCCGACCAACCGCTAGGCGGCGAAGTTACCCGATTGACCCAACTGGCGCGGGAGTCCGGTCTGAACGGGGTGGTCTGCTCTCCTCACGAAATTGAATCCGTCCGGGAGGTCCTGGGAGAGGATTCGCTGATCGTGACGCCGGGAATCAGGCGGACCAACGATGCGGCCGGGGACCAAGCCAGGGTTGCCACCCCCGTAGCCGCTACTGCGGCTGGTGCCAGCCACCTGGTTGTCGGGCGACCGGTCCTATTGGCCTCCGACCCAAGAGCCGCGTTTCGTACCATTCAGGAGGAAGCTGGATGAGGGCACCAATCGTGGTGAGCGTCGCGATGTCAGTGCTGACCGGGCCACTTCTTGGCCAGGCAGGGGAACTCACCGAGGCTGCGGAGCACGCCAGGGCCGCCTGGCACGACCAGGCAACCCGAGTGATGATGGAACCTGCCATTCGGGGGATCCGGGTGCAGCTCCCCGGGGCGGACCCCTCGGCCGCATTGAGCCAGGCCCAGGGAGCTGCCTTGCTGGCAGAGTATTTGGGAGGTGCCGAGGAGGTGGAAACCGCAGTGCGAGCGGCCCGGGTGGTGGCGGCTGGCCGTGGATACGTTGAGTTGCTGCGGCGCTACCGGGTGGCCGGGACTGAGGAAATCAGGGCTGAGACCATCCTGTTGGCCTTCAGTCAGGAAGGTGATCGTTGGGTCCTGGTGGAGCTGCGGATTACCCGTAATTGACGGCTACACCTTCCCTTGCGTGCCTTAGCGGCCCCCTCTATATTGGAAAGCTCGTCAAGAACCGGATATTTGGGAGCGTGTCGTGAAGGTCCGATCGAGTGTCAAGCCTATTTGCGAACACTGCAGGGTGGTCCGTCGCCGCGGTGTGGTCCGGATCATTTGCAAGCGTAACCCCAAGCATAAACAGCGGCAGGGCTAGTATATGGCACGAATTGCAGGTGTCGATCTTCCGCGCGACAAGCGGGTCGAAATCGCCCTTACATATATCTATGGCATCGGGCGCCCCACCAGTGACGTCATTCTGTCGGAAACCGGCATTGAGGCGGCCACTCGGGTCCGGGATTTGTCGGACGCCGAGGTGGCGCGGTTGCGGCAGTACATCGATCGAGCCGTCAAGGTCGAGGGCGCTCTGCGTACCGAAGTAGCGATGAACATCAAGCGGTTGATGGACATCGGGGCCTACCGCGGAATCCGACACCGCCGCAACCTCCCGGTCCGCGGCCAACGCACCCATACCAATGCCCGGACCAAGCGCGGCGCACGCCGTGCCATCGCCGGGAAGAAGAAAGCGACCAAGAAGTAATCGTCTATGGCTACATCACCACGTGCAGGCAGACGCAGCAAGAAGGTCGTCGAGGCGGAGGGCATGGCCCACATCTCGGCAACGTTCAACAACGTGCTAATCACCATTACTGATTTGCAGGGGAATACCCTGGCATGGGGTTCGGCCGGCAAAGCCGGTTTCAAGGGCTCAAAGAAGTCCACCCCGTTCGCTGCCACGGTTGCCGCCGAACAGTGCGCCCGAGAGGTCGTTCACATGGGTCTCAAGCGGGTTCATGTGCGGGTCCAGGGTCCCGGAAGCGGGCGCGAGTCCGCGGTCCAGGCTCTAGCATCCGCGGGGCTAAAGGTCATGTCGATCCGTGACGTTACGCCCATTCCCCACAACGGCTGTCGCCCACCAAAGAAACGGCGGGTCTGAGCCATGGCACGTTACACTGGTCCAAACTGTCGGCTGTGCCGCCGTGAGGGCACCAAACTGTTCCTCAAGGGGAGCCGTTGTTTGACGGAAAAATGCGCCATCGAACGGCGGGCCTACGCCCCTGGGCAGCACGGTGAGGGTGGCCGTCGTCCCCGGAAGGCATCGGAGTATTCCAAGCAGTTGCGGGAAAAACAGAAGGTCAAGCGCATCTACGGCCTGTCCGAGAAGCAGTTCCGCAATTTGTACGACAAGGCCACGCACGAGGCTGGCGTGAAGGGCACCAACCTGTTGGTGGCGCTCGAATCCCGGCTCGACAACATCGTCTACCGCATGGGGTTCGCTGTCAGCCGCAAGGCGGCACGCCAGTTGGTGGGGCACGGCCACGTTGAGGTCAACGGACGCCGGGTGGACATCCCGTCGTACCGGGCTGCCCCCGGCGACGAAGTAAAAGTGTGCAGCAAGAGCCGTGAGTCGCTCATGGTCAAGGCATCTCTGGAGTTCGCCTCCCGCGGTGCGCCCGTGAACTGGTTGTCGGTAGACACCGACAAGGCTTCCGGCAAATATCTCGAGCGGCCCACCCGGGAAGCCATCCCGACAGTGGCCCAGGAACAGCTCATCGTAGAGCTCTACTCCAAGTAGCGGACGTAATATGAGCATCGATCTTACTGGCTTGGTTCGGCCGCACCTGGTCGAAATGACCAAGCGGGACGACAACCCCAACGCCGCCGAATTCCGGCTCCAGCCTCTCGAACGGGGCTTTGGGCATACCCTCGGCAACGCGCTCCGACGGCTTCTGCTGTCTTCACTCCGCGGCAGCGCGGTGTGGGGATTCAGGATGGACGGCGTGGTGCACGAACACCAAACCGTTCAGGGTGTCCTCGAGGACGTGCACCAGATTATCCAGCGACTCAAGGCGCTTACCTTGGTAATGGTTGAGGACATCGACGAGGCTGTGTTGCACATCTCGGTAGATGGTGCAGGTGCGGTCTATGCCCGTGACATCCAGGAACACGGGTCGATCGTGGTGCAGAACCCCGACCATCTGTTGTTCACGGTCCAGGAAGACCGCGAGGTCTCGGCGGAACTGTACGTCAACAAGGGACGCGGGTACGTCGAGGCGGAGCTCCACGACAGCGACAGCGGCATTCCGGTCGACCTCGTCCGGATCGATGCCATCTACAACCCAGTCCTCCGAGCCAATTTCTCGGTGGCGGAAACCCGCGTTGGCCAACGCACGGACTACGACCGGCTCACCGTCCAGGTGGAAACCGACGGGACCATCACCCCCGAGGATGCCATCGCTTACGCGGCGGCCCTGGCCCAGGAGCACTTCCAGTATTTCCGCGACTTCGGGAAGGTCCCCATCGCGCCCGATCCAGTGGAAGAGGACCCATCCATCGCCAGCGATGACCTGCGCGAACGCCTGGAGCGGCCTATTGATGACTTGGGGCTGTCGGTGCGGGCACTCAATTCGCTCAAGAACTCCAGTATCAGGACGCTCAAGGATCTGGTCGAACTGGCCGAGGAAGACCTCCTGAAAGTCAAGAATGTCGGCGAGAAGGCCCTGTCCGAGATCGGTGAGTTGCTCCAGCGAGAAGGGCTCAGCTTCGGCATGTCGTTCGACGTCGGCGCCACAAGTCCCGCCGACCCGTTGCCGGCGTCAGACCCTGCTCCAGGCCAGCCCACCGACGGCGGCTCCCAGGGGACGTTCTAGATGCGCCATCGCGTCAAGGGGCGGCAGCTGTCGCGGACGGCCAGCCACAAGCGGGCCATGTTGAACAACATGGTCACCAGCCTCTTCAAGCACGAGGCGGTAGTTACCACGACGGCCAAAGCCAAGGAACTGAGGCCGTTCGCCGAGAAGCTGATCACGCTGGCCCGGCGCGGAGACCTCCATGCCCTGCGGCAGGTCGAGCGGCGCATCAAGGATCGAGTAATCCTCAAGCGGCTGTTCGACGAGATCGGACCACGGTTCGCGGCCCGGCCCGGGGGCTACATCCGTATTCTCAAGTTGGGGTTCAGGCCTGGAGACGGCGCCGATATGGCACGGATCGAGCTATTGGCCGAATGACCGTAGGGGGGCGCTGGTCGCAACAAGAAAGGGGACCCTGGGGTCCCCTTTTTTTTCAATCTGATGTGGCTCCCGTGCGGTCAGCCGGCCTTGGTGACTCGGCCGCTCCGAATGCACTGGGTGCATGCCCTTACACGTCGGGGGCTGCCCTTCACCAATACCCGCACCGTCTGCAGGTTGGGGTACCAGCGGCGCTTGGTTCGATTGTTGGCGTGGCTTACGTTATTGCCAGTGATCGGCCCTTTGCCACACACGGAACAGATCCGTGCCATAACTGTAGTCCTTGCGTAGTGTTCGTAACTAACCGAGCCCAAAAATCTAACCCATCATACATCTCCACACAATAACCTGGTTCCTCAATGCCCACTGCCCTCATCACTGGAATCACCGGCCAGGACGGTTCCTATCTCGCCGAACTGCTCCTCGAGAAAGGCTACCAGGTCTTCGGAGTCGTCCGCCGTACCAGCCACCACGGCTACGAGCGAATCGAGCACCTGCTCGACAAACTGGAACTCCTCCCAGCCGACCTTCTGGATCAGCACTCCCTGACGACCGTGGTGCAAGACACCAAGCCGGATGAGGTCTACAACCTCGGTGCCCAGTCCTATGTGCCGACGTCCTGGACCCAGCCCGTCCTCACCGGCGAATTCACAGCTCTCGGGGTGACCCGAATTCTCGAGGCCGTTCGGTTGGGCCACCCGGAAGCACGTTTCTATCAGGCCAGCTCATCCGAGATGTTCGGCAAGGTCACGGAGACTCCTCAACGAGAGTCGACCTCGTTCCACCCGCGATCTCCCTACGGCGTCGCCAAGGTGTACGGCCACTGGATTACCGTCAACTACCGTGAGTCGTACGGCATCCATGCAGTCAGCGGGATCCTTTTCAATCACGAATCACCCAGACGGGGAATCGAATTTGTGAGCCGCAAAGTCACCGATGGAGTGGCCCGGATCAAACTGGGACTCGCCAAGGATTTGCGGCTGGGGAACATCGACGCTCAGCGTGATTGGGGTTGGGCCGGGGACTATGTCGACGCCATGTGGCGGATGCTGCAGCAGCCTGAGCCGGAGGACTATGTCATCGGCACCGGGCTCACCCATAGTGTCCGTGATCTGATCGAAATAGCCTTCGCTCGTGTTGGGCTTGAATGGCAATCCTACGTCAAGCAGGATCCCAGGTTCATCAGGCCGGCGGAAGTCGACATTCTCATGGCCGATCCGTCCAAGGCCAAGGCACAGCTGGGTTGGGAACCCAAGGTCGGATTCGAAGAGATGATAGAGCGCATGGTTGATGCTGATCTCGAACGACTGGCGTCATCGTAGTGAAGGTTCTGGTGACTGGTGCCGACGGATTCGTCGGCCGGTACCTGGTCCGCTCGCTGGTCGGGCGTGGCGACGAGGTCATCGCCGCGGTGCGTCCCGGTGGGCCCGATCCCCATGGGTGGCTTCCGCCGGCCGGGCGGGATCGGATCGAGATGGTGGACCTGGAATTGACGAATCGCCACGGTGCTGACGCCGCGGCCAAGCACTACGTCGACGGCGTAATACATCTTGCGGGACTGGCCTCCGGGGCCGAGGCCAGAGTTCGTCCGGAGGAGGCGTGGTTGGCCAATGTCATGGGAACGCTGAGATTGCTCGACGCCGTGGCCGCCCGGTCCGGTAGTGCAGAGAGCACCCGAGTTCTGGTAATCTCGACCGCGGAGGTCTATGGCAGGGGTACCGGGCAAGCCCGGACTGAGAATGATCGGATAATGCCGGTGTCGCCCTACGCCGCCACCAAGGCGGCTGCGGAAATCGCTGCTTGGGATGTGGCCCGCAGGACCGGATTGGCCCTGATGGTCGCCCGGCCGTTTCCTCATACTGGGGTGGGGCAGACCTCAAAATACGTCATCCCGAGTTTCCTAGAACGGCTCATCGAGGCACGGCGGCAAGGGGTCTCGACCATCGCCACAGGCAACCTCGATCCGGTTCGGGACATCCTGGATGTTCGTGATGTGGTCGATGCCTATGTCGCGCTTCTTGAGCAGGGTACCGCTGGGGAGGCCTACAATATCGCCAGCGGTACAGGGTATAGTGTACTGGAGATTCTGCGGCTCATGGCAGGCCTCGTCGGGATCGACGTTGAGCCACGACCCGATCCGGCGCTACAACGGCCAGCTGACATCCCGCACCTCGTGGGAGACTCGAGCAAACTTCGTGATGCCACGGGATGGCGGCCCCGCATCACGTTCGAAGAGACTTTGACCGAAATGGTCCATGCCCAAACGAACTGACATATCCAGCATCCTCCTTCTTGGCTCCGGGCCGATCGTCATAGGCCAAGGGGCCGAGTTCGACTACTCCGGCACCCAGGCGGTCAGGGCGCTCAAGGAGGAGGGGTACCGGGTCATCCTGGTCAACTCGAATCCAGCGACGATCATGACGGATCCCGATTTGGCCGACCGGACGTACATCGAGCCCATCACGCCCGAGTGGGTTGCCAAGGTCATCGAACGCGAGCGGCCTGACGCGTTGCTCCCTACCATGGGTGGGCAGACGGCGCTCAACGTGTCATTGGCGCTGGCGCAGGATGGGACTCTGGATCGCTTTGGGGTGGAGCTGATCGGGGCCGACGAGCGGGCCATTCTATTGGCCGAAGACCGCCAGCAGTTCGGCGATACCATGAAGCGGTTGGGGCTGGCAGTTCCGGCCGGCCGCACGGTCACCTCGTTCGAGGAGGCGCTCAGTGCCGTACAGGATACGGGATATCCAGCTATCCTCCGGCCCTCGTTCACCCTTGGTGGAACCGGGGGTGGTATCGCCTATAACCTGGAAGAATTTGAGGCTCTGATAAAACGGGCACTCGATCTGTCGCCGGTTGGTTCAGCCCTGGTTGAACGCAGCGTGATAGGATGGAAGGAATACGAACTCGAAGTGATGCGCGACGGGGCCGACAACGTGGTCATCGTGTGCTCGATCGAGAACATAGACCCGATGGGCGTGCACACCGGCGATTCGATTACGGTGGCCCCAGCCATGACGCTCACGGACCGCGAGTACCAGACCATGCGCGACGCGGCGCTGCGTATCATTCGGGAGGTGGGCGTCGCTGCTGGAGGATGCAACATCCAGTTCGCGGTCGATCCGGCGACAGGCGAGCAGTTGGTCATTGAAATGAATCCGCGAGTATCCCGATCTTCGGCGCTTGCATCGAAGGCCACCGGATTTCCAATTGCCCGGATCGGCACCAAGCTGGCTGTTGGATACCGGCTCGACGAACTCCCCAACGACATCACCAAGACGACACCGGCTTCCTTTGAACCGGTACTCGACTATGTCGTCGTCAAGATTCCGCGCTTCGCGTTTGAAAAGTTCCCCCAGGCCGATCCTGTTCTGACGACCCAGATGAAAGCGGTCGGCGAAGTCATGGCCATAGGACGGACCTTCAAGGAGGCCTTTCAAAAGGGAATACGCGGTCTCGAAAGCGGGCGGGACGGGTGGATTATTGGTGACACTCCCGCCGACGACGGTCTGACTGATGCTAAACCCGACACCGTTCTCGCAGCGCTCGGACGTCCCACTGCAGATCGGGTCTTTCAGATCAAGCGGGCTCTAGCCGATGGCGCAAGCGTGGATGAAGTGTCGCGGCGGACGGGCATCGACCCGTGGTTTGTCGATCAGTGGCTGCAGTTGATTGAAGCAGAGCGGGAGTGGGTCGATGCCGATGCGGCAGATGAGGCCACACAAACGGCGCGCTTGCGCGACATGAAACGGATGGGTTTTTCCGACGCCCAACTGGCTGAATTGTGGCAGGAGGACGAGGCCGCCATGCGCCGTCGTCGTATTTCTTGGGGCATCAGACCGGCGTACAAGATGGTCGATACCTGTGCCGGAGAGTTTCCCTCCGCCACGCCGTACTTCTATTCCTCCTACGACGAAGAAAACGAATCTCCCGGTGGGGGAACGAACACGGTAATCATTCTGGGAAGTGGACCGAACCGGATCGGACAGGGTGTCGAATTCGACTATTGCTGCGTGCGAGCCGCGCTGTCTCTGCGGGAGGCCGGATATCGCACGGTAATGGTCAATTCCAATCCTGAGACGGTATCAACCGACTTCGATATTTCCGACGTGCTCTATTTCGAGCCGCTGACACTGGAAGACGTCCTGGAGATCGTCCACGTTGAACGTCCCCTGGGTGTCATTGTGCAGCTGGGAGGACAAACGCCGCTCCGGCTAGCGAGGGCGCTTGAGGCTGAGGGCATTACCATCCTTGGCACCTCGCCCGACAGCATAGATGAGGCTGAAGATCGGGGACGTTTCGAGCGTCTGGCCAATGAACTCAGGGTGCCGCAGCCACCCAGTGGTGTGGCGCGTTCCGAAAGCGAGGCGCTCGCCATCGCGGCGCGGGTCGGGTATCCTGTGCTCGTCCGCCCGTCGTACGTCCTCGGCGGCCGGGCAATGGAGATTGTCTACGACGAGGATTCGCTCACCAACTACTTCTCGCGCGCGGTTCGCGCCTCACCCGACCACCCGGTCCTCATCGATTCGTTCCTAGAGGATGCTTTCGAGGCGGACGTCGATGCCATCGCTGACGGCACCCGCTGCATTGTCGGTGGCGTGATGCAACATATCGAGGACGCCGGCATCCACTCCGGGGACTCTGCCTGCGTCATGCCGCCGTACTTGATCACCGAAGACCAGGTCGAACAGATGCGAAACTACACCAAGGCGTTTGCCGAGCGCCTGGGCGTAGTAGGCCTGATCAATGTGCAGTACGCGGTCAAGGATGGAGTGGTCTACGTCCTGGAGGTCAACCCGAGGGGGTCACGCACCATACCCTTTGTCTCCAAGACGATCGGAGTCCCGTTGGCCAGCTTGGCCGCGGGCGTGATGATGGGAAAATCGCTGGACGAACTGGAGATCTCCGAGGACATTGTCCATCCTTACGTGGCAGTGAAAGAGGCCGTCTTCCCCTTCAGCAAACTCAGTGGAGTCGACCTGATCCTTGGACCTGAGATGCGCTCCACGGGAGAGGTCATGGGTATCGCCGACTCGTTCGGAATGGCGTTTGCCAAGGCCCAAATCATGGTGGACGGTGCCCTCCCACTAGAAGGAGGGATCTGCGTCACCGTCAACGACCGAGACAAGGCCCAGGTCGTCCCGATCGTGCGGCGATTCCACGAGATGGGTTTTCGGATTCTGGCCACCGAGGGTACCCGGCGCTACCTCCTGGCGCGAGGCATCGCCGCCGGGCCGGTCGCCAAGGTCCATGAAGGACGACCCAACGCCATCGATCTGATGGTGTCGGGTCAGGTCCAACTTCTGGTCAATACCCCGCTTGGTAAGCTGACCCAAAAGGACGACTACGCCATGCGCCGGGCGGCCCTTGAGTATGGCGTGCCGTACACCACGACGCTGTCCGCCGCGTCGGCGGCCGGCGACGCCATCATCGCTCTAAAAAACAGGCAAGGTTCCGTCCGCTCGCTCCAAGAATGGCGTGAACTCGCCGCGGCAGTCCGAGAATTGGCAGTGTGACTGCGCGCAATCTGCGATTCATCTCCGATCTACGTGAGGCGA
>CAXMUQ010000184.1:0-16191 GCA_964196605.1 uncultured Acidimicrobiia bacterium | reverse complement strand
GATCTCTACTGGGCAATGGGCGATCCAACTCAAGCTAGAGAGGCATACCGATCCTCGAATGAGAGGGCCCCGGGTCGGTTCAATAGCCTCCTAGGGATGGCCCGGTCGTCGGTGGCGCTGGGAGACGAGACCACGGCTCGGGCTTACTATAAGCAGCTGCTCGACGGTGTACCAAGCGATTCTCAGCGTCCAGGCGTTTTGGAAGCGCGTACATATGTCACTGAAGGGCAGTGAGCAGATTCCTGACGTGACCCCTTCATTGCCTTGAGCCGGCCACCACGATCTCAACCAGCGCCGAGGGATTGATCAAACGCCCCCGTGTGGCGTGTTTAACTAGCTATGGAATCCGTCATCACCGCTCGGCCTGAGGGACATCGACCGATTCGTGCCGAAGTTTTCGGCATCGAACGTCTGGAACAACACGCCCACACTCTGGCTCAGGCCCAGAGGATCACCGAGAAGCCCACCAGAGGCCGCAAGCTCCTCCCCAGGGTCCGCGCCAACTGGCGGGCTCTGCTGGTCGCGTATGGGGACATCGTCGCCGCGGTCAGGGACAAGGACGAGATCACCCAGGCCGAGGAATGGCTCCTCGACAACTTCTTCATCGTTGAGGAACAGCTCCGCGAGGTTCGGGACCATCTGCCAAGCAGCTACTACCGCGTGCTGCCGAAGGTGGCTCAAGGTCACCTCGAGGGATATCCCCGCGTCTACGGGCTGGTATGGGCCTACGTGGCCCACACCGACAGCCGGTTCGAGCTGGACACGCTGCAGCGGTTCGTTCGGGCGTACCAGGGCGTCCAACCGCTCGGCATAGGTGAGCTGTGGGCGATTGCCATTCATCTACGGGTGGCGCTCCTGGAAAATCTGCGGCGGCTCTCAGAGCAGGTCATTCTCGACCGGCGCGCACGGGTGCGTGCGGACGAAGTGGCCGACAGGCTACTGGGGATCGGTGAGGGGCCGCCGGAAAGTGTGACACAGGTGCTGGCCGGCCTGGGCGACGCCCCACTCGCCAATGCCTTTGCCGTACAACTGGTTCAGCGACTGCGTGACCAGCCGCCTTCCATCACGCCGGCCCTGGACTGGCTCAATGCCAACCTTGCCGCGCAGGGCACGTCTCCCATCGAGGTCGTGGCCCGAGCACATCAGGCGCAGGCCGAGGCCAACGTCACGGTCCGCAACATCATCACCAGCATGCGGTGGATTTCCTCTGTCGAGTGGCCGGATTTCTTCGAGAGCGTCAGCCTGGTGGACAGGATCCTGCGAAGTGTTCCGGGGTTCGCCGCTATGGATTTCGCCACGCGCGACAAGTACCGGGCGCAGGTGGAATCGCTGTCGCGGCGGTCGACCCGGACTGAGTTGGACGTGGCGCGCGAAGCCGTGCGGCTGGCAAGTGAGGCACGGCGAGAACGCGAGGGAGCTTCCCCCGGCGCCGGCTTGAGGCGGGACAGCAACTCCTCTGGTGATGAGGCCGGGCGGTTCGAGTTACCCGAGCGCCCCGAGGAAGACCCGGGATATCACCTGGTGTCGCGCGGCACGTACTCGTTGGAGAAGCGCATCGGCTATCGGGTCCCTTGGGGAGTCCGCCTTGGACGCGTGCTGCGCGCCCACGCCGTAGCGACCTACATCGGAGCTATCACAGGTCTCACCACCTTGCTCCTCGCCGGCCCGTTGTTTCTGACCTGGAGCGGGGGCGCTTCAGTTACTGTGCTCATACTCCTGGGCATCCTGGCGTTGGTCCCCGCTTCTGATCTCGCGGTATCGTTGGTGCACCGCCTGATCACGAACCTCGTTACTCCACGACTGCTGTGTAAGCTCGAGCTCGCCGACGGTGTGCCCGCGGAGCTTCGAACCATGGTGGTCGTGCCCACCATGCTCACCAGCAAAGAGGAGGCGGAGGAGGCCGTCGAACGTCTGGAGGTGCACTACCTGGCGAATCCCGGCGGTGAACTCCACTACGCTCTGTTGACGGACTGGAAGGACGCATCGAGCGAGCATCTTCCGGACGACGAGGAGCTTCTTACCGAGCTGGCCGCCGGTATCGCACTCCTCAACGAGAAGTATGGCGAGCTGCCCGGTGGAGGGGTACGGTTTCTTGTCTTGCACCGTCGCCGTTTGTGGAACGAGCAGGAAGGGAAGTGGATCAGCTGGGAACGCAAGCGTGGGAAGTTGCACGAATTGAATCAGCTGCTTCGTGGCGCCACGGACACCACCTTCATACCGATCAACGGTCAGCCTCCGACGGTGCCAACCGGCGTTCGTTTCGTAATCACTCTCGATTCAGACACCAGGCTGCCCAGGGCGACCGCCTACCGCCTCATCGGGGCCATGGCCCACCCGCTGAACCGGCCGCGCTACGACCCCGCGGTGGGACGCGTGGTCCAGGGTTACGCCATTCTGCAACCGCGCATCACGCCGTCACTGCCGACGGGACCGGGTAGCACTACCTATCAACGGATCGTGTCGGGTCCCGGAGGCGTGGATCCCTACGGAGCAGCGGTCTCCGACGTGTATCAGGACCTGTTTGGCGAGGGGTCGTACACCGGCAAGGGGATATACGACGTCGACGCCTTCGAGGCGGCTCTGGCGGGACGGGTGCCGGAGAACGCGCTTCTCAGCCACGATCTGTTCGAGGGACTGTTCGCGCGAGCGGGACTGTTGACGGACGTCGAATTGTTCGAGGAGTTCCCCACCAACTACGAGGTAGCCGTCCGCCGGAACCACCGGTGGGTGCGGGGTGACTGGCAACTTCTTCCGTGGATTCTGGGTCATGCGCGCGCCTGGCCGGAACAGACGGAGCCGACGCCTATTACGGCGCACGGTCGTTGGAAGATGGTGGACAACCTGCGCCGCAGCCTGTTCGCTCCGGCGGCCTTTCTGCTGGCGGTCGCCTCCTGGACCCTGCCCAGCGCCTCGCCGCTGCTGTGGACGAGTCTGTTCCTGGCGGCGCTCGCAGCGCCACCCTTCATGCCGGTCCTCGACGGACTGCGCCCCCGGCGGCGAGGCTTTTCAAAGCGCAGCTACTTCCGCGCCGCTATCGGCGACATCCGCCTGGCTTTGTGGCAGTTCTTGCTAGCCGTCACCATGCTGGCGCACCAGGCCTGGCTCATGACGGATGCCATCTGGCGCACGCTGGTGCGGTTGTTCGTGACCCGCCGGCATTTGCTCGAATGGGTCCCCGCGGCGCAGGCGGGGTACGGCGTCGACCCGAAGCTCCGGGCGTTCTATGGCCACCTGCGGTGGAGCGTGATTCTCGCCGCGATTGCCGGGGCTCTCTTCATTGCCTTCAAGCCGAGCGCGTGGCCGGTGGCGGTCCCCTTGGTATTGCTCTGGGCTTTGTCGCCCGTGTTGGCGTGGCGTATAAGCGTTCCGGTCAAGGTCGCCAAGGGCCGGGGTCTTTCGTCGTCGGAGGCGTACGCGCTGCAACTCATCGCCCGGCGCACCTGGCGTTTCTTCGAGACATTCGTGACCGAGGAAGAGAACTGGCTGCCACCGGACAACTTCCAGGAGGATCCTGAACCTGTGGTCGCCCGGCGCACCTCGCCGACGAACATGGGGATGTACCTGCTGAGTACGATGGTCGCTCACGACTTCAGATGGATCGGGCTGGTGGACATGGTGGAGCGGCTCGAGGCCACGTTGACCACCATGACCACCATGCGCCGGTTCCACGGTCACTGCGTCAATTGGTACGACACGAGTGATCTGAGGCCCATGGAGCCGCTCTACATATCCACCGTGGACAGCGGCAATCTGGCGGGGCACCTCATCGCCCTGGCGCGGGGGTGCCGCCAAATGTCTCCTAGGCCATGGCCCAGTGCCCTGGTGTTGGAAGGGATTCACGACGCCCTGCAACCGGTACTCGATACCCTGGGACAGCCGGACTTCCGCCCGCGGACAGAGACGGTCACGGCGTTGCAGGTAGAGGAAGCCCTGAACGGGATGTCGGCCGTGCTCAAAGATCCTCCGCAGGGAATAGATGCCTGGAGCAGCCGGTTCGACGAGATGCAAACTTGTGCGGACAACCTGTTGGACATCGTCCGCACCTTGTCGACGGCCATGGAGGACGAGTCCGGACAGGAACTCCTCGGTTGGGCTACCGCGGTTCGGGACGCGGTGAGAAGTCACCTGCGCGACTTCGACCTGGTCCACCCCGAGGGTACGGAAGTGGATGCTGCCGCGGCGTCCGATCTAGGGCATCGCCTCGCCGGGCTCGCGCTTCAGGCGGAACAGATGGCCCAGGCGATGGACTTCCGCTTCCTGTTCGACTCATCGAGCAAGCGATTCTCCATCGGTTTCCGGGTGGCCGACAACGCGCTGGACCCCAGCAGTTACGATCTGCTGGCCTCGGAAGCGCGGCTGGCAAGTTTCGTGGCGATCGCCAAGGGAGACGTTCTGCCGCGGCACTGGTTCTTCCTCGGCCGATCTCTCACACCCACAGGGCGGGGCGCGGCGCTGGTATCGTGGTCGGGATCGATGTTCGAATACCTGATGCCGCTGCTGGTTATGGAACAGCCGGCCGCCAGCCTGCTGGACCTGACGTGCCGCCTGGTGGTGGGGCGCCAGATAGGGTATGGCGCCGAGCGCGGAGTTCCCTGGGGAGTTTCCGAGTCGGCGTACTACGTGCGCGATGTGCAGTACACCTATCAGTATTCGGATTTCGGAGTACCCGGCTTGGGCCTCAAGCGCGGGCTATTCGAAGACGTGGTGATTGCTCCCTATGCCACCGCCCTTGCGGCCATGGTCGATCCCCGAGCAGCCTTGGACAACTTCCGCCAACTCGAGCGCGCCGGCGCCTTGGGTGTGTACGGGTTCTATGAAGCACTGGACTACACGCCGTCCAGGCTACCAGACGAGGCGCAGGTAGCACTGGTTCGGGCGTACATGGCCCACCACCAGGGCATGACGATCGTCTCGTTGGGCAACGTGCTGCACAACGGCCGGACTCGCCGACGGTTTCACTCCGATCCAATGGTTCAGGCCGCCGAACTCCTCCTCCAGGAACGGACACCGCGTTCGATTGCCGTGGCCAGGCCCCGGGGTGAGGAGGTTGGAGCGGCAGCGCACGTCCGCGACCTGGTGGCGCCGACGCTGCGAAGGTTCGAGTCGCCGCACGACATTCCGCCGCGCACCCACATCTTGTCTAACGGCCGGTATATGGTCATGGTCACGGCGGCCGGGTCGGGGTTCAGCCGGTGGAACGACCTCGCCGTTACCAGATGGCGCGAGGACACCACGCGTGATTGCTGGGGCAACTTCATCTATCTGCGGGACGCCAAGACCGGTGACGTGTGGTCCGCCGGATTCCAACCGAGCGGCACCGATGTGGACCGGTACGACGTGGTATACGCCGAAGATAGGGCCAAGATCCTGCAGCGGGATCGGTCGCTGGCCATCACGCTCGAGATAATCGTCTCGCCCGAGGACGACGCGGAGTTGCGGCAACTGACCGTGACCAACCTCGAGAATCGGGATCGTGAGATAGACATCACGTCCTACGCGGAGGTGGTGCTGGCCCCTCAGGCGGCCGACGAGGCCCATCCCGCTTTTTCGAACATCTTCGTCAAGACCGAATTCGTTCCGACGCTCCAGACGCTGCTCGCCACGCGCCGGCCTCGGAATCCGGACGAGCCGCAGCCGTGGTTGGCACACCTCGCCTCGGTCGAGGGAACCACCGTGGGCTCATATCAATACGAGAGTGACCGCGCCCGATTCGTGGGTCGGGGGCGCGGCCTCCGCCGGCCGCTCTCGGTGATCCCGGGAGAACCGCTCAGCAACACCACGGGGTCGGTTCTCGACCCCATAGTAAGTCTCCGGTATCGGATGGCGATTCCGGCGGGTGAGACGGTCCGTCTGGTGTTCACTACCCTGGTGGCGGATTCCCGAGAGGAAGCCATCGACCTGGCGGAGAAGTACCGCCAGCCGGAGACGTTCGAACGAGAGAGTTCACTGGCCTGGATACACGCGCAGGTGCAGTTGCACCACCTGCGTATCACCCAGGACGAAGCGCATCTATTCCAGCGGCTGGCCAATCGCATGCTGTACGCCGATCCGACCATGCGCCCGGCCCCGCAGGACATGTCCGACAACCGCAGGGGTGCCTCAGGTCTCTGGACTTACGGAATTTCGGGGGATCTTCCGATCGCCGTGGTGCGGGTCGAACAGGAGAGCGAGCGCGAGGTCGCCCGGCAGCTGCTGCGGGCGCACGAGTACTGGCTCCTCAAGGGAGTTGCCGCCGATCTGGTGATCCTCAACGCCAAGGAGACGTCGTACGCCCAGGATCTCCAGGAGTATTTCGAGGCAATGGTGCGGGCCATTCACTCCGCGGTAGGTCATGAGCCGGACGGAAAACATGGCAACGTTTTCTGTCTGAGGGAGGACCTGATGCCGCCTGAGGACAAGGTGTTGCTCAGGGCGGCGGCGCGGGTGTTCATCTTCGCCAGCCGGGGTAGCATGGCTGAGCAGGTGGTACGGCTGCACCGGTTGCGGCCCGGTCCGGTGCCGCCGCGGCTGCGCGCGCGGCGCGAGGACACGGAGTCGGTGCCGCCTCCCAGGTTGGATCTCGAGTTCTTCAACGGCCTGGGTGGATTCACCCCCGACGGTCGTGAGTACGTTACCGTATTGGGCGAGGGGCAGTGGACGCCGGCGCCGTGGATCAACGTCGTGGCCAACGAGCAGTTCGGGTTCCAGGTTTCCGAGTCGGGCTCCGGGTCCACCTGGTCCGTCAACAGTCGCGAAAACAAGCTGACGCCGTGGTCCAACGATGCGGTCAGCGATCCACCGGGCGAGACGTTCTTCGTCCGTGACATGGACAGCGGTCTGATTTGGGGGCCCACCAGTTTGCCGATCCGCGAACACGCCTCACCGTATGTCATACGGCACGGGCAGGGCTACAGCCGGTTCGAGCACACGTCCCATGGTATCGCGTTGGATCTCCTGCAGCTGGTGCCGGGGAACGACCCCATCAAGATATCGCGCCTCACTTTGGTGAACCGATCCCGCAGTACCCGGCGCTTGTCCGTCACGGGCTATGCGGAATGGGTCCTGGGTGTCGACCGCAGTCGCTCCGCCCCCCACATCGTCACGGCCATCGATGGTCCGACCGGAGCCATGTTGGCGAGCAATACGTGGAACGGAGAGTTTGCCGGCCGGGTTGCCTTCGCCGACCTCGGTGGACGACAGACGTCGTGGACCGGCGACCGGCTCGAGTTTCTGGGCCGCAACGCCATCCTTCACCACCCCGCCTCGCTGGAACGCGGCGCCGAGCTGTCTGGCAACACCGGCGCCATCATGGACCCCTGCGCCGCGCTGCAGACGGAAGTGGTGCTGGAGCCGGGGGAGAGTGCCGAGGTGCTCTTCTTCCTGGGGCAGGGTGACAACGTCGATCAGGTCCGACAACTCGTCGAGCATTACCGCAGCCAGAACTGCGACGCGTTATTGCGTGACGTTCAACAGGAGTGGGATTCCGTGCTCGGCGCGATACAGGTCAGGACGCCCGACTCGTCGATGGACGTGATGCTCAATCGCTGGCTGTTGTATCAGACGTTGTCCTGCCGCATCTGGTCCCGCTCGGCGTTCTATCAAAGCTCGGGCGCCTACGGCTTCCGCGACCAGCTGCAGGATGTCATGGCACTGGTGGTAGCCAGGCCCGACATTGCCCGCGAACAAATTCTCAGAGCCGCGGCCCGTCAGTTCCCCGAGGGAGACGTGCAGCACTGGTGGCATCCTCCCACGGGCCGGGGGGTGCGAACCAGGATCTCCGACGACCTGCTGTGGCTGCCGTATGTCGTTACCCACTATGTGACGGGCACCGATGACGTGGCGGTGCTGGACGAAGCCGTTCCCTGGCTGGATGGGGCGCCGCTCGACGAACAGCAGCACGAGGCCTATTACGAGCCGACGACGTCAGAGGATCGAGCCACGCTCTACGAGCATTGCGCGCGTACCCTGGACCGCAGTCTCGAGGCCGGCAGCCACGGGCTCCCGCTCATGGGAGGTGGGGATTGGAACGACGGCATGAACCGGGTGGGACAGGGTGGCCGGGGAGAGAGCGTGTGGCTCGGCTGGTTCCTGCTCTCCAACTTGAAAGAGTTCGCGCCGGTGGCCGAACGCCGCGGGGAAGGGGAGCGTGCCGCCCGGTGGCGCAAGCGGGCCGACGATCTCACGGTTGCTCTTGAGCGCGAGGCGTGGGATGGTGAATGGTACCGGCGCGCCTTCTTCGACGACGGCACGCCGCTGGGATCGGAAATCAACGACGAATGCCAAATCGATTCGATCCCCCAGGCGTGGGCCGTCCTTTCCGGCGCCGCCGACCCGGGGCGGGCCCGTCGTGCCATGGAGTCCGTGGAGCGGCGGCTGGTCCGCTGGGAAGACCGGCTACTCCTGCTGTTCGCGCCGCCATTCGATCATACGGAGCTCGACCCCGGATACATCAAGGGGTACCTCCCTGGCATTCGCGAGAACGGCGGGCAGTACACCCACGCCGCGGTCTGGTCGCTCATGGCGTTCGCCACGCTGGGCGAGGGTGACAAGGCCGCGAGTCTCTTCAACCTGTTGAACCCCATTCATCATGCGCGCGGCCGGGCCGACCTGAACCGCTACAAAGTGGAGCCGTACGCCGTGGCCGCCGATGTCTATTCCGAACCGCCCCACGTGGGACGAGGAGGGTGGACGTGGTACACGGGCGCCGCCGGCTGGCTATACCGGGCGGGAGTGGAGTGGATACTCGGGTTCAGGAAACAAGGAAACACGCTGTCGATCGATCCGTGCATTCCACGTGGGTGGAAAGGCTTCGAGATCAGCTACCTCCATGGCACGACGCGGTACACGATTTCCGTTGAGAATCCTCGGGGAGTCAGCAGGGGAGTGGTGCAGGTGAGCTTGGACGGAACCGAGCTGGCGGATGACGCTGCGGTCCCCTTGGTGGACGACGGTGGGGAGCATCAGGTTCAAGTGGTACTAGGGTAGCTGTCACTACGGTAGAGCCGCTACAAAATGGGCCATATAAGTGTTTGAGAAACAGTCTGACGGATCCTGGCTGACTGTCGCGGACGCGTGGAACTCCGATCTTCCTTTGGCTGACTAAAGCGGCGAGCCCAACCCGCTGTCTAGGAAGTGTCATGCCGTCTCGGCGGCGGTCCCGTTCATGAGTGCATGTTCCGAACACCAAGTAAACATCGAGGGATAGCATCCAATGGATGTTGACCGGCAAGTAGCCACGGCGCGTCAGTCATGAGAGCCATCGTATACACCAAGTATGGGACACCCGACGTTCTTCATACCATGGACGTGGAAAAACCCCAACCCAAGGATGATGAGATCCTTATCAGGGTCCATGCGGCTGAAGCAACCAAGTCTGATTGTGAGTTGCGAAGTTCCAAGTTCGCGGTTAAATGGTTTTGGCTTCCGTTACGAATTGCCATGGGTGTCACCAAGCCAAGGAGGCAAGTATTAGGAGGATACTTTTCGGGGGAGGTCGCAGCCGTCGGAAGGAATGTTTCGAAGTTCAAGATGGGAGATCAGGTCTTCGGCAGTGCAGGCCTTCGGATGGGCGCCTACGCCGAATTCATGTGCCTGCCGGCCAACTACACGATCGTTCCGAAACCGCACAACATGAACTTCGAAGAGGCGGCGGCTGTTCCTCTGGGAGGACTGAACGCCCTTCACTTCTTGAGACGAGCCAAAATCAAGCATGGGGAGATGGTGTTGGTCAACGGTGCGGGCGGAAGCATCGGCACCTTCGGAGTGCAAATAGCCAAAGCAATGGGGGCCGAAGTTACCGCAGTCGACAGCACCATCAAGGAGGAAATGCTACGCCGGATCGGGGCTGATCATTTCTTCGACTATACCAAGGAGGACTTTACCAAAAGTGGCCGCACTTATGACGTGATTCTGGATATGGTTGCCGGTAGCTCATATGCCGGGTGCATTATGGCGCTCAAACCCAAGGGGCGATATCTGATGGGGAATCCTCGCATATCCGACATGCTGCGATCGGTCATGACGTCCAGGTTTACGGAAAAGACCGCGATGTTTGCCTTTGCCGGCGAGAAAGAGGAAGAACTGGTCGCGCTCAAGGAAATGATCGAGGAAGGCAGGATCACATCCATCGTAGATAGAACCTATCCAATCGAGCAAGCTGCCGAAGCGCATCGAAGAGTTGAGACTGAGCAAAGATTGGGAATTATCGTAATCTCCTTGCAAGAGAGTCAGCAGTAGCAAAGGACCCTGTATGTCCAGGGGCGAGGTGTTTGAGAGCGTCACCCGCCCCTCCTCTCCCCTCTCGGTGCAAAATGTTGCGGTAGTCCACCCGCCACACATAGGCCCGGCGCGTCGGGCTATTTGCCACAACACTGCCCTCTGTTTGTGGCTTCCCTACCTACCAACCAACCGTCCCCGGAAATCCCCGAATTCGTGCCCTGCCGGGCCTAGCGGGCGACCCACCGCTCACCTGGTACACGTGGCATGCGTCTTGAATTATGGCACGGGCAACCAACGAATCACCGACGGAGACATCGTGCCGCTCGACAAGAAAGAACAGGAAAAGCGTCGCGAGTTTCGCAAGGGTCAGGTAGCCGTGGATGGAATGCTGCGTTGCCTTTACCAGAATCGTAAGGACACTCAGCCTGCCTCGGCTCCGAAAGAGCAACCGGCAAAGACAGAGGACTGAGCCGTGGACGCGCCCTTGCTGGCGGTAGCGAACTTTGTAGTAGTGTTGATGCTTGTCGGCCTGGTGTTTCTGCTGATCAGGCTCAGGACGGGATCGGCGAAGGACGACACGACTGACGAATAGAAAATGGAGGACCGCGGGTACTAGGGTCACAACTTGATATCAACTAACCGTTAAATCAGGACCCCGGACTATCCGCTTCTCCACCAAACCGCCCCGTTGCCTTCACCGGCAGCGGGGCGGTTTGCGTTGTACCAGTCTCCGTAAGGGCGACGCATGCGTCGCCCCTACAGCTTAGATCAACCCCTCCCTCCGCAACTTACCCAGCTGGTCGAATCGCTCTTCGTGGACGGTCAAGATCTCGGCCGGCGAAACGGTGGCCACGCCAGCTTTGCCGACCTCCACCCCGGCGGCGAAGTTGCCCAACGTTGCGGCCTCCTGCACCGTGGCCCCAGCGGCGAGCGCAGTGCCGACCCAGGCGGTTACCGTGTCACCGGCGCCGGAGACGTCGAACACTTCGCGCGCGATACTGGGGATGTGGGTGGTCTCGCCATCCTTGGTGACCAGGATCATGCCTTCGGGGCCCAGCGTGAGCAGCAGATTGGCCACACCGAGTTGTTCCAGGGCCGCGGGGAGCGCGTCCTGGTGGTCGAGGTCCACCGATGCTCCCAGTGCGCTCTCCAGTTCACGGCGGTTGGGCTTGAAAACGGTGGCGCCCGAGTAGGCAAAGAAGTGGCGGTACTTGGGGTCGACGATGACTGGAATGCCCCTACGCCGGGCTTCGGCGATGGTGGCATGGATGACGGATTCAACCAGGCAGCCTTTGTTGTAGTCCTCGAGCAGCAACGCGTCGGCGCCTTCAAGCGCCTCGCCGGTGGAATCGATGATGCTCTGCAGCCGGTCGGGTTCCAGAGCGCCTGCAACTTCCTCATCCAGGCGCACCACCTGTTGGCCCCGTGCCATGACCCTGGTCTTGGTGGTGGTCGGGCGATCGGGTATGGTGAGCAGATGCCGATCGTCTATTCGGTGGGTGGCCAGTTCCTGGCGCAAGGAGCGGCCGTGGGGATCGTCTCCCACCGATCCGATCAGGACGCACTCCGCCCCCAGTGACACCACGTTGGCCGCCACGTTGGCCGCCCCGCCGAGGGCGGCGCGCCGCTCGTGGACCATTACGACGGGCACCGGGGCCTCGGGCGACAAGCGGTCGGTGTCCCCAATCAGGTAGCGATCGAGAATCAAATCCCCAACGACGACGATGCGACGGCCTCGCATGCGTTCGGTCAGCTCAAGCCGCCGGTGGCGAGCCAGGGCTGGCGCGCCGGGTACGCGGGCTGAGGTCACTTGATAACTCCTTGCCAGTTCAGAGCCAGCGTGGCCTGCACCCAGCCCTGGAACTCGGTTCGGTTCACGCCCACCTGGTGACCGGCGTTGTGCACCTGGTTCACCCCCAGATTGGTCTGCACGTCGAGGATACCCTGCCGGCCGGACAAGGCAATGCCCAACCGGTAGGTCGTCTCGACGGTGCCGATGAAAATCTGTGGGACGTTGCCCACGTCCGGCGGAATGGGATCGTTGATCCTGCCCTCTCCCTGGCGTCGTACAGTCACTTCCGGCGCCACGACCCACTGCTGTCGTATGGGGAACGAAACGACGGCCTTGATCTGGTCGTTGTCGGCGAAATTGCGGCCGATGCCCACGCCGGAGTCAGTGAAGTTTTCGAATGGATTCGAGGCCCGAAACGCAAGGCTAGAGGCCCGGCTGTACAGCAGCCGCCAGGTCATCAGGGAGCCGAGTGGCCCGTAGGCGGCAATTGTGCCGGCCAAGCGATCGGGAAATCGGTCGGATCCGTTGCGGTTCTTGTACTGGATGTCGTCGATGGCGATTTGTGCCTCGAGCGTAATCCTACGGCCCACTCGCCAGTACAGATCGGTCCCCACCATGATGTTGCCTTGAGCCGAAAGACCATAGGTATTTGCCAGGAGGAGGATGCTGGCAGGGTTGCGGTATCGTGCCAGGAAGTTCTGATCCACGCCCGAGAGGACGGTGGTCTCTCACAGGGCCATGCGGAACCGCTTGGTGAGGTTGAACGCCAGACGGTGGCCGAACCAGTACCGGTGGACGGTATTCCCCAGGGTGTCGACATCGTCGCGCAGTTCGGCTCCCAATGCCCGAAGGTTGATGGATGGCTTGCCGACGTAGAAGGCCCACGACGTTCTGGGATAACTGTAGTTGCTCAGCGAGATGCCGTTCAATCCCACCGGTCCCCATTGGCGTTGCAGGTCGCCGAAGAAGATGGAAAACCATTTGAACTGGGCGCTGAGGTACGCCTCGCGCATGCGGAAGGCCACCTCGAGGTCCTCGCGGCCGGGCCAGGCCGGGTCGTCGGTCACGCGAGGTTCCATTGCCGGACGAGCGACCGCCGCGATGGGTCCAAAAACCGCGGTAAGGCCGAGGTCGGCGTAGGGCTGCACGCCATCGGGGCCCAGCGGGTGCACCACGTCCTGCCGAGCGTTGCTGTAGGCCTGTCCGCCTACCCGTCCTTCCACTCTGCCCCACGCTTCGGCGTCTTCCTGCCGATAGTCCTCCCTCAGGGCCAAGGCCAGCCGGCCGCTGGCAGAGGTGGAATCGAGCTGGGACGAATCGATTGCTCGCAACAGGTCGGCCCGGCGAAACGGCCTGACCATGGGCGAAGGATCCTCGATGTCACCTCGGGTGATCAGATGCTCGATCAGGGGCAGCCGAGGGTCGTCGAGTGGGATGTACGGTGAGGCTTGGGCGGACAGGAGGGCAGGCGCCAGGATGATCGCGGCTCCTCCCCAGCGCCAGGGCCGAAAGTGCATGGGGGAAAGCTAATGTGGCCGGGGCCGGCGGCAAGACGATATTCTCCGCCCCATCACTGAATCGGCTATGTTCTACCGCCTATGACTGAACTCCGCATTGAGGCCGTTAGAGGACCGATGGTGGAATCCGTGCACCGGGTTTCGGCCGTGGTGGTCGACACTACCGGCAATAGGTTGGCCTGGAGCGGCGACCCGGAGATGGTCACGTTCTGGCGCTCGGCCGCCAAACCGTTCCAGGCCATTCCAGTAATCGATGACGGCGCCGCCGACCGGTTCGAGCTGTCGGCCGAGGATCTGGCCCTGATCTGCGCCTCCCACTCGAGCGAGCCGGTCCACCTGGAAGCCATTGACCGGTTGCTGGCGCGCATCGGCTGCAGCGAATCAGACCTCGCCTGCGGCGGACACCCACCCCTTTCCGAAGACGTGGCGCGAGAAGTGTCACTCAAGGGCATCGAACCGACTCCACGATGGAGCAACTGCTCGGGCAACCACGCGGGGATGCTGGCGTTGGCAAAGCATCACGGATGGGACGCTGATTCCTACACTCAGAGCGGTCACCTGGTGCAGGACCGCCTGCTGGCCGAGATATCAGAGTGGACCGACGTTCCGGCGGCCGACATCGTCCTCGGTGTGGACGGGTGCACCACGGTGTGCTACGGCTTGCCGCTTACGGGCATGGCGTTGGCCTACGCCCGGTTGGGGTCGTCCTCGTCGCCGGCGGCCCGGCGGATTCGTGAGGCCATGACACAGCATACTCTAATCGTTGGCGGAGATCAGCGGCCGTGTAGCGACATCATGCGCGCCGCCGGCGGAGCGGTGCTGGTCAAGATTGGAGCGGAAGGGGTGTATGGGGCCACCTTGGTAGGTGCCGGCGTCGGGATAGCGCTGAAGGTCGAGGACGGCGGCATGCGAAGCGCGCCCATTGCCCTGTTGGCCATCCTGAAACAGTTGGCAGCGCACGGCACTATTCCCGGCGACTTTCACGAGTGGTTGAATGATGTGGCACAGCACGCCAGCGTTGTGCTCAACAACACTCGCGGCGGGCCGACCGGAATGCTGCGGGCTGGCGGCCAGTTGCACTTTCCTGACTGATGCTGCGTAGAAGCGATAACCGCGGTTGTGGACGGCGGAAGTAACCTATGGCGCAAGCTCCGCTCGACGATGCCACCCTGTGTCTGGTCGATTTGGCCGCCGCCGTTGCCACCGGGAACGATAAGTATTTGCGGGAATCGGCGGAGAGGGCCGTGGCGCTACAGGTTCCGGCCGAGTGGGTCGATGAGCTGGTCCTTCAGTCGGTTCTCATGGTTGGCTGGCCGCGGGCGCTGATGGCAATGGGTGTGTGGCGCTCCATTGCAGGCCACGATGCGCCGGCCCAGGACCCCGACATCGACTACGACGCGGCGGCGGAGTGGTATTCCAGGGGCCAGGAAACGTGCCGAATCGTTTACGGCGAGAACTACGATAAGTTGCGAGCCAATGTGCGCCGGTTGCATCCGGCATTAGACGCATGGATGATCATCGAGGGATACGGGCGCACGTTGAGCCGTCCGGGTCTGGACCTGATTCGGAGGGAGCTGTGTACCGTGGTACAAACGGCGGTGCTGGACACGCCGCACCAGCTCCACTCGCATCTGCGGGGCGCCCTCAATGCCGGCGCCACGACTGCGCAGGTCGGCGCCGCGCTCGACGCGGTGAAATCCCTGATGACGCAGGAACAATCGGTGAAGGCGGAGAATCTGTGGCAAGATGTCCGGGAGCGAGCTACTCACGATGCTGATTGATCGTGTCCAAGTGAAGGTTGCCGCCGGCACCGGCGGGTCGGGCGCTTGCTCCTTTGCCCGCTTCAAGTACGTGCCCAAGGGAGGACCGGACGGGGGCGACGGCGGTCGGGGCGGCAGCGTGTACGTTCGGGCCGAACACAACCTCACTACGCTGCTCGACTACCGATACCACACTATGTGGAAGGCCGAACGCGGCCAACACGGCACGAGCCGAAACAAGACCGGGCGTTCGAGCGACGACGTCTATCTCCCGGTCCCACCCGGCACCGAAGTGTGGGATGCAGACAACGGGACGTTCCTTGGCGATGTGGTGGAGGATGGGCAGACACTGCGCGTGGCTCGGGGCGGACGGGGCGGGAAGGGCAACCTGTCATTTGCCACCGCCACCAACCGCGCGCCGCGGGAGTGGGAGCCGGGTGGGGAAGGCGCGACTATTTCAATTGAACTAGTTCTCAAGCTGATTGCCGACGTCGGCCTGGTGGGACAACCCAATGCCGGCAAGAGCACCCTGCTGTCGGTGGTGTCGGCCGCCAAGCCCAAGATCGCAGACTATCCCTTCACAACGCTGGAGCCGAACCTGGGGGTGGTGGGGCTGAATGAATCGCGCTCGTTCGTAGTGGCGGATATCCCCGGCATCATCGAGGGGGCTCACGACGGTAAAGGGCTGGGATCCAAGTTCCTGCAACACATCGAGCGTAACCGGGTTCTGGTGTTCATGGTCCCCGCGGACTGCCTCGATCCCCAGGAGGAGTACCTTCAACTCCGCGAAGAGGTCCGCGAGTACAGCGACGATCTTTTCGGCAAGCCCCATATCGTGGTCGTGAGCAAGATGGATCTGTGGTTGCCCGACGAACCCGATCCCACCGTTGCCGCCGCCGATGCGCTGGCGGTTCATCACGTCTCG
>CAXMUQ010000183.1:0-14754 GCA_964196605.1 uncultured Acidimicrobiia bacterium | reverse complement strand
GGTGATCGTCGCAGCCGACTTGCCCCGGCCGGAGGACCTGGTTCGCCTGAACGCGGCCACCGACCGACTGGTCGTGCTAACACCGGCATGGGGGTTTCCCTATCTTGCCGGCCGCGCCGGCGAGTTGGAGACGCTCCGGCTACCCGGGGCCGTCGACGTCGTCGATCGAACTCTCGCCAGACAGCGGTCCCGAATCGAGGGAGTGATCGGGGCGGGCGGCAGCGACCTCGATCGGGCGATCAGCGCCCTCGGCCCGGTCTTCCAACGGCACGATCCTGCCAGGGTGGCCGCAGCCCTCTACCGGCTTTGGACCTCGGAATCGAGCCCTGAGCCCGAACCGGCGCCGGAGCCCAAACCGGCTCCAAGGGCATCCCGGGAGAAGGCCAAACCGGCTGGCCAGGGACGCTCCACCAATGTTTTCGTCACGGCCGGGAAGAAGGACGGGGCCACCCCGGCCGACTTCGTGGCCATGCAGACGCGCGACCTAGAGGTGCCACCGGACCATATCGGCAAGATCGATCTACACGAAACGTTCTCCCTGATCGAGCTTCCCACCGACCAGGCGGAGGCGCTGGCCGAGTCTCTGACGGGCCGGACCATCCGCCGCAGAAAGATCATCGCTCGCCTCGAACGCCAGCGCTGAGGACCTGCCGGAAACGCTTACGGGCCACCCAGCGGGGTGGCCCGTTCACAGCGATGAAACACGTGGTGCCCGTTGGCACCCGACGACCTAAGTCGTTTACGGCTACTTGTTTACCAGATCCTTCAGGGCCTTGGCCGGACGGAAAGCTGCAACCGTGGACGCCTTGATCTTGATCGTGGCACCAGTCTGCGGATTGCGACCCTGCCGGGCGGCACGCTTGCGGGTCTCGAAGTTACCGAACCCTGCGATCTGGACTTTGTCACCCTTCCTGAGGGCTTTGGCGATGACACCGTCGGTCGCAAAGATCGTGTCGATGATCTCTCCGGCCTGTGCCTTCGAGGTGTCCAACCTACCTGCGAGCGAGTCCACCATCTCTTGCTTGTTCACGAAACTCTCCTTGAACGAGGGATGCAGAAAATCAAGCTATCTCCTCGGCGAGGGGTGGGAGCCGGCTTCAGCCTCCTAACACCACCATCACCGGAAGCGCCCTGTTTGCGGCATCAATATCGGCATAAAGGCCGGAAAACCGCAAGAGATGGGCTTTTTCGGGTTCTTGACCCTCCCCCAGCCGCGGGCTATCCTCACGCGGCTCGACGGGAGGCACGGAGATGTACTACGGTCGCCAGGCCGGATGGATTGAAGTCATTAGCGGCGTGATGTTCAGTGGCAAAAGCGAAGAACTCATCCGGCGCGTGCGCCGGGCCATCATCGCTCGCCAGCGTGTCCAAGTATTCAAGTCGCATCTCGACGCTCGCTACGCCGGTCTCTATAGTGTGTCGAGTCACGACGGCGCGGAACTCGAGGCAATTCCAATCGACACGGCTGAAGAAATCCTCCGGCACTTGCACACCGACGTGGCGATGGTCGCCATCGACGAAGTTCAGTTCCTCGACAACGAGGTCATCAATATCATCACCGAGTTGGCCCGTCGCGGAATACGTGTTGCCGTGGCGGGCACGGACACCGACTTCCGGGGCGAACCGTTCGGCGCCATGGGACACCTGATGGCCATAGCCGAGCAAGTAACCAAATTGCAAGCCATTTGCGTACGATGCGGAGACCTGGCTTGCCGCAACCAACGCCTCATCGACGGCAGCCCCGCGCGATACGACTCGCCGACGATAATGGTTGGGGGGCAGGAAAGTTACGAAGCTCGTTGTCGCCACTGCCACGAAGTTCCGCGCGAAGACGAGGACCAGACGGCGTTGTTGTAGCGACGCGCTTTCGGAACACTCAATCATGCTTAACGTCGCACTCACCGGAAACGTCGCCGCAGGCAAATCGATCGTCGCACGATTGTTCGAGGACTGGGGCGCTACGCTGATCGACAGCGACGTCATCGTCCGCCAACTGCAACAACCCGGCACAGAAGTCCTCAGCCAGATGGTGAAAGCGTTCGGACCCGACATCCTACTTGATGACGGAACGCTCGACCGGCCAACCCTACGAAACCGGGTCATGAACGACGCTATCGCCCGCCAGGCCCTCAACGCCATCGTCCACCCGGCTGTACTCGCGCGGCGCCAGGACCTCGAAGCCGAAGCCCGCGCCAGGGGGGACGCCATTCTGGTGAGCGACATCCCCCTCCTCTTCGAAGCGGCCGATCCTGCCGTGTTCGAAGTGATCGTTCTGGTGGACGCAGCGCCCGCTGCGCGCAAGGCCCGCCTGGTCGAAAACCGCGGTCTGGAGCCCGTCGAAGCAGACCGGCTGCTGGTGGCTCAGGACCCGACGGAAACCAAGCGCGAACGCAGCGACTACGTCATCGACAACGACGGGACTCCGGCCCAATTGGAGCTGGCCGCGCGCACCGTGTGGCAGGCCCTGATGGCCAGGGCCGGTTGATCCAAACCGCTTGATTTCGGGCCAACCAGCTGGTATCCTCCCAGCCCAAACAATGCCCCTCTACCTGAACAGGGAGTCCCGGTGTCCAACCTTCCCGACGATCTCCGCTACACCAGCGAACACGAATACGTCAAGCTGACGGACGACCCGGCCATCGTGGAGATCGGCATCACCGACTACGCCCAGGGCGAACTCGGCGACATCGTTTTTGTCAGCCTCCCAAGCGTCGGTGACACGTTCGAGGAGGGGGACTCGTTCGGAACCATCGAGGCCGTCAAGGCAGTGTCGGAGCTCTATTCTCCGATGGGCTCAGAGGTGGTGGAAATCAACGAGCACCTCGATTCCGATCCCTCGGCGATCAACCGTGACCCATACGGAGAAGGGTGGATGGTCAGACTCAAGATGAACGAGCCGGCCGACCTCGAACGCCTCATGGAAGTCGACGCCTACAAGAAGCACGTTGGGGAAGAATGACCCCCGGGGTGGACACCAGCGAATCATGCAGAGTATCGCCCCGTGGACGTCCTCGGGGCGTTTCACAATGCAGGAGCACGGAAGAGACGGGAACATGACGGAACTTGCCGAGCAGGCGCGGTCCCGGGCGGCATTAGCCTCCCAGCACAACGGAAGAGATGGAAACATGACGGACATAGCCGAGCAGGTGCAGCACCGGGAAGCGTTCGCGTCACGGCACAACGGACCGCGGGACGCCGATATCCGGGAGATGCTCGAGGCGCTGGGATACCAATCGCTGGACGCTCTCATGGACGCAGTGGTCCCGGACTCCATCCGCATGCAGGCGCCGCTCGACCTACCACCGGCCCAGCCGGAAGAAGTGGTCCTGGAGAGCATGCGCGCCTTGGCCGCCAAGAACGACGTGTTTCGCAGCTACATCGGGATGGGCTACTCCGACACATTCACTCCGCCGGTCATTCTCCGCAACATTCTGGAGAACCCGGGGTGGTACACCGCCTACACCCCCTACCAGGCCGAGATCTCCCAAGGTCGCATGGAAGCGCTCCTCAACTTCCAAACCGTCATCGCGGACTTGACTGGGCTCTCCTGCGCCAACGCCTCCCTGCTCGACGAAGGCACCGCCGCCGCGGAAGCGATGCACATGACCGTGGCCGTGACCCGCAAACGCGGCGACCTTCGATTCCTGGTCGACGAGAATTGTCACCCGCAAACCATCGCCATAGTGGAAACCCGGGCACACGCACGAGGCATCACCGTTGACGTGGCAGACCCGGCCACGTTCACCTTCGATGACACAACCCTCGGCGCCTTGCTGCAGTATCCAGCAAGCGACGGGCGGGTGGCGGACTACCAGGAACTGTGCCGGGCCGCTCACGAGGCCAAGGCCCTGGTCACAGTCGCCGCCGACCTCCTCAGCCTGACGCTGTTGAAGCCCCCCGGTGAATGGGGAGCGGACATCGTCGTCGGCAACTCGCAACGCTTCGGTGTCCCCCTCGGCTACGGTGGACCCCACGCCGCGTTCTTCGCCACCGACGAGCAATACAAGCGCAGCATGCCGGGCCGCATCATCGGCATGTCGAAGGACGCCCAGGGGCGTCCGGCTTTGCGCATGGCGCTCCAGACCCGCGAACAACACATCCGTCGCGACAAGGCCACCAGCAACATCTGCACGGCGCAGGTGCTATTGGCGGTAATGGCGGGGATGTACGCGGTGTATCACGGCCCCGAAGGCCTGCGACGCATCGCTCGGCGGGTGCACGGCTTAGCCAAGGCCTTGGCGCACGGGTTGCGCGGCAATGGAATATCGGTAAAGCACGATGCCTTCTTCGATACCGTCGCGGTGGACGTGTCCGAGGAAACTGCGGCCAAGGTGCACGCTGCCGCGGTCGCACGATCAGTCAACCTGCGCCCACTCTCTCCCACGAGCATCGGGATTGCTCTCGATGAGCGAACCACCACCGCGGACGTTGCTGGGCTGCTGGGCATCTTCGGCATCGAGACAAGTGAAGCCGAAGTAGTGCAAATGGCGGGCGGAGCCCCCGCGGCCATTCCCAGCAAACTCGAACGCACCAGTGGCTACCTCGAGCACCCCGTGTTCCACCGCTATCGCTCCGAAACGGAAATGCTCCGGTATCTCAAGCGGCTGGAGAACAAGGACCTGTCGCTCACAGCGGCGATGATCCCTTTGGGATCGTGTACCATGAAACTCAACGCCACTGCCGAGATGATTCCTATCACGTGGAAAGGGTTCGCCGGGCCGCATCCTTTCGCCCCCCGCGACCAGTTGCAGGGCTACGCCGAACTGTTCACCCGACTCGAGTCACAGTTGGCGGAGATCACCGGCTTCGACGCCGTGTCCCTGCAACCAAACGCGGGATCCCAGGGCGAGTTCTCAGGACTACTCACCATCCTCGCGTATCAACAACACCGTGGTGAGCAGCAACGAACCGATTGTCTCATCCCCATGTCCGCTCATGGCACCAACCCCGCCAGCGCCGTCATGGCCGGAATGAAAGTGGTCCCGGTAAAAAGCGATGCCAACGGCAACATCGACGTCGATGACCTCCGCGCCAAGGCCGAGGCCCACGCGGACACGTTGGGCGCCCTTATGGTCACTTATCCGTCGACCCACGGCGTATTCGAGGCGAGCATCAAGGACATCTGCGACATCGTGCATCAGTACGGCGGACAGGTGTACATGGACGGCGCCAACATGAACGCCCAGGTCGGCCTGTGCCGCCCCGGGGACATTGGGGCCGACGTGTGCCACTTGAACCTCCACAAGACGTTCTGCATTCCACACGGCGGCGGCGGTCCCGGGGTGGGACCGATAGGGGTGAAGGCCCACCTGGCCCCCTACCTGCCCACCAACCCGGTCATTCCGGTTGGCGGAGAGGAGCCGTGCGGAACGGTGTCGGCCGCACCGTGGGGCAGCGCGGCGGTTCTGCCTATCTCCCAGGCCTACCTGGAGCTGATGGGCCCCGATGGCCTGACCGAGGCCACCCGCATCGCCATTCTCAACGCCAACTACATCGCCCAGCGGTTGAAAGACTACTTCCCGCTGCTGTACGCCGGAGCCAACGGTCTGGTGGCTCACGAATGCATCCTCGACGCACGGCCGTTCAAGAGCACGGCCGGCATCGAAGTGGAGGACGTGGCCAAGCGAATCATCGACTACAGCTTCCACCCACCCACCATCTCGTTCCCAGTGCCCGGCACCATGATGGTCGAGCCCACCGAGAGTGAATCCAAGGAAGAGCTCGACCGGTTCTGCGACGCCCTGATCGCCATTCGCGAGGAGATCCGCGAAATCGAAAACGGCACCGCGGACCGCGAGGACAACCTCCTCAAGAACTCGCCCCACACCCTGGACGAGGTGGCCGCCGACGAGTGGACCCATCCGTACTCGCGCGAGCGCGCCGGGTTCCCCATCCCAGAAACCCGTATCGCCAAACTGTGGCCTGCGGTGGGCCGGGTGGACGGCGCCTACGGCGATCGCCACCTGGTGTGCGTGTGTCAGCCGATGGAAGCGTACGTCGAGGTCTAGACGGGACGAGGGAAGCGTGCGGTGGACACTGGTGCAGGAAGAGGAGGCTCATCCCGGGTGGCAAAACATGGCGCTCGACATGGCCTTGCTAGAACAGAGCGCCCGGCACCGTGAAGGATACCTCCGGCTATACCGCTGGGCGCCGCACTGCCTCTCATTCGGCCGGCACGAACCTGGCAAGAAACGCTACGACCGGGACGCCATCGATGCCCTGGGCCTTGACGTGGTGCGCCGGCCGACCGGTGGCCGGGCGGTGTGGCACGCCCGCGAGCTGACGTACACCGTTACCGCGCCTTCGGCGGCGTTCGGACCCTTGCAAGCCGCCTACCGCTCAATTCACGAAACCCTGTGTCGCGCCCTCGCCGATTTCGGTGCCGCCGCATCCTTGGCCTCACCTCCAGATCGGCAGCACGGGCTCGACGCCGGCGCCTGTTTTGCCCAGCCGGTGGGAGGGGAGCTCATGGTCGATGAACGCAAGGTGGTGGGCAGCGCGCAGATGCGGCGGGGAGACACGTTTCTGCAACACGGCTCTATCCTCCTCGACGACGACCAGGAAATGGTTGCCCGGGTAACCCGCGGCGACCCACCCCCGGGAACGGAAACTCCGCTCAACCGGCTACTCGACACTCCGGTCACCGCCACGGAGATGGCAGATGCCGTCGCTGAGGCGGCCCGTCGTTGGAGTGGCGAGTGGCTCCAGGACGACCGTGGGAACGAACGCGCCGAGCTGGCGGCGGGTTACGCCGAACGCTTCCGGAGCGACGAATGGACCTGGCGCCGCTGACGTGACTTGGCCGAGTGTCCCTTTGGTATGATATTGGGGCATCCCCCCAATCGGAGTTTCCTTCTTGCGCGCGCACTTGGCTCTCGCAACCGCGGCCACCTGGCTTACAGTAGGGTGTGCTCCCGAACGCCCGGCGAACACGTCGATTGTCATCCCGACAGGCGTCTTGGCAACGTCCCCCGTGCCCACATTGACCCGGGGCCGCTCTCAAAACACCCGCTTGGCGGAACTGATGTTCCTCCGGCTGGCCGAGCTCTCACCAGCGTTGGTGACAGCGGGAGATGACGGCTTCGTCCCGGCCCTGGCCCAGTCGTGGGAGCGGCGGGACTCCGTCACCCTGGCTTTCCAACTCGATTCCCGTGCCAAGTGGCACGATGGAGTCCCAGTGACCGCCGCGGATGTGCTCTTCACCTTCGAAAGAGCACGAGACCCAGCCATAAACGCCGAACTCGCCACGGTGTTGTCCTCCATCACGGAGGTGAGCGCCGAGGGTGATGGCACCGTGGTCTTCCGCTTCGACCGGTCGTTCCCCGAGCAGTTATACACGGCCACCTACCACGTGCAGCCGCTGCCGGCGCATCTGTTGGCTAATCTTCCACCGGATTCAATCGCCGGCTCTCCCTACATGGAAGCCCCGGTTGGCAATGGCCCATACCGGTTCGACCAGCGGGTGCCGGGACAGCGACTGACGCTCTTGGCCAACGAAGATTTCTTTCTCGGGCGGCCGGGCATCGAACGCGTCGTGTTCCTGTTGGCCGGTGACGCTGACGCCAGGCTCAACTTGCTACTGAGCGGAGAGGTCGACGTGCTACAGTCGGTGGCCGCGGTGGACGTGCCGCGCATCGAAGCCGAGCCCTCCCTTCGGGTAATCGCTATGCCCGGCTACACCGTCGGCTACCTCCTGTTCAACCAACGTGATCCTGCCGACCTCGACCAGCCGCACCCGATCCTGGCGGACCGGCGGGTGCGCCAGGCCATCATCCACGCCCTCGACCGAAAGGCGATGGTGCGCGCCGTCTACCACGACTACGCCGAAGTGCCCCAAGGTCCCGTGGCGTTGCCGCATTGGATTCGGGACACCGCCAAGTCTGGTGTTCCCTACGATCCTGCCCAGGCAAAGACGCTCCTGCGCCAGGCTGGTTGGAGAGAAAACGACAACGGGTGGCAACGGGACGGTGAGCCACTCACCCTAAGCCTCAACTACCCGACTACCAGCCGGGGCCGCAGCCAATTCGCCCAGCTCATCCAGGAACAACTCCGCCAAGTCGGGATCACCCTGGAACTGGTCGGCCTGGACGGGCCCATCTGGTTCGAGCGGCGCGGCCAGCGGAACTTCGACATCGATTTTTCGGCCGCCGGCATGGATCCGTCGCCGTCGGGCATGCAGCAAAGCTGGACCTGCGCCGCAATCGGAGGCTCCAACGTCGGGAACTACTGCAATCCTGCTGTCGACTCTCTCCTTGAATCGGCCATCTACGGAAAGGGAAACGGTTTGGCCACATGGCAAGCGGCGCTCGAAACGATCGAATACGACGCACCGGCCGCGTTCATCTATTCACCTCCGGCCATCTTCGGCATCAACCGCCGCTTGGGCAACGTCGAGCTGGTTCCCTACGGTTACTGGCTCGATCTGTGGCGATGGACCGTCCATGACGGCGCCGCACCCGACGCTACCGACTGACCCATGAGCCGATGGCTGCTGGGACGCACCGTGCAGGCTGGTGGTACGTTCATCGTCGCCGTCGTGCTGATGTTCTTCGTCATGCGACTGAGCCCGGGCGACCCCCTGGCTCGAGTGGTGGGCGAACGGCAGATCAGTGAGGCCGAATACCGGCAACTCCAGAAACGGTTTGGCCTCGATCAACCCCTGGCCGCTCAGTTCGGTGCCTTCGTTTCCGGTATCGTGCGCGGTGACCTCGGTACCTCCATAAGCCACGCTCCTTCCAGCGTAAACAGCCTCATCAGGGCCCGGCTCCCCGCCTCGCTTCTCCTGGGCGGCACCGTGTTGCTGATCAACTTCACCCTCGGGATTCTGATCGGCGTGTGGCAAGCAGTCCACCGGGGCGAGCGCCTGGACCGGTGGCTCTCCTTCTTGTCGCTCACGGGCTACGCCCTGCCGTCGTTCTGGCTCGGACTTGTGCTGGCTTGGATCTTCGGCGTCCACTGGCACATCCTCCCACCCGCTGGAATGGATTCTCCGGCCATGGCGCCCGATGCCCCCTGGCTGGCACGCTCCGTCGACGTCCTCCGCCACCTGATTCTCCCCGCGGCCACGCTGTCGATCGTCACCATCGCCGCCACCATCCGCTATCAACGCACTGCCATGATCGACGCCCTGGGCCAGGAGTATGTCCGCAGCGCCCGGGCCAAGGGACTGAGCGTCCGGGAGGTCGTGTGGCGCCACGCCTGGCGCAACGCCCTCTTCCCCGTGCTCACCCTGTTCGGCCTGTGGCTCCCGCTGTTCGTCACCGGCTCCGTCTTCGTCGAGGCCGTCTTCGGTTGGCCAGGCCTCGGCGCTCTCACCGCCGACGCCATCGGCGGCCGCGACTACCCGTTGATCATGGGTACCTCCATCCTGGTTTCGGCATCGGTCGTGGCGGGTACCTGGTTCAGCGACGTCCTGCACATGCTGCTCGACCCCCGCGTGCGTCTGGGATGATTACCCGAACGGAGGCCTCGTTCCTTCACTGGCGACGCAGCAGTGGCTGGCTCGGTGTGGCCGTGCTCCTGGGCATGATCACCGTCGCCCTGGTGGGGCCGTTCATGTTGCAGGACCCTTTCGCCCAACCGGATATCGTCGCCGGCGCCCAACCACCATCCTTGGCCCATCCCTTCGGCACCGACGAACTGAGCCGGGACGTCTTGAGCCGTGTAGTCTCAGGCGCAAGAATCTCACTCGCCATCGCTGCGCTGGCGGTAATGCTGGCCCTGCTGCTAGGGGCCACCGTCGGCTTGGTAGCGGGCTATTGGGGTGGCTGGGTAGATGCCGTCCTAATGCGCCTGGTCGACGGAGCGTTGGCCATCCCCAGGCTGTTCCTCCTCCTCCTGCTAGTGACCATGTGGGACCAACTCACCATCGTCCCGTTCGTGCTGGTCATCGGCGCCACCGGATGGTTCGGCACCAGCAGGCTTGTGCGTGCGGAAGTGCTGCGAATAAAGAGTGAGCCATTCATTCAGGCAGCCCAGGCCCTCGGGGCCAGGCGCCGCCGCATCGTCTGGCGCCATCTCCTCCCCAACGCCGCCGGCCCGTTACTCGTCGCCGCCACACTCGGCGTGGGCAACGTCATTCTACTTGAAGCGGGTCTGTCGTTTCTGGGAGTCGGCGGCGTACGACCCCCAACACCGTCCTGGGGCCGGATGATCTTCGAGGGCAAGACCGTCTTGGCCACGGCGCCCTGGGCGAGCATCTTCCCCGGAGTGGCAATCGTCGTGACCGTACTGGCCGTAAACCTCATCGGGGAAGCCCTGCGGGACCGCCTCGACCCGAAGAACGCATGACCCCATTGCTCGATGTGCGTCAGTTGACAGTGAACTTCGTTGGCGAGTCCGGCACGGCCACGCCCGTCGACGGGGTTTCCTTCCAGTTGGCCAAAGGGGAGACGCTCGCCTTGGTGGGCGAATCGGGTTGCGGCAAGAGTTTGACTGCATTGAGCATCCTGCAACTGCTCCCCCGCGCCGCCAGCTTGGGACGCGGCAGCTCCATCGAGCTCGCCGGAGAAGATCTGGTCCCATTGGGGGAAGCAGCACTGCGCGCCGTTCGCGGGAAGCGCATCGCCATGATATTCCAGGACCCGATGACCAGCCTCAACCCGGTGTACACCGCCGGAAGTCAGATCACGGAAGCCATACGGGCCCACAATGACGTGACCAGGCGCCAGGCACGCGACCGAGCCCTTCAGTTATTGGAAGAAGTCGGCATGGCTGATCCACAATTACGGTTCGGTCAGTACCCTCACGAGTTGAGCGGCGGCATGCGGCAACGGGTCATGATCGCCATCGCGCTCTCCTGTGAGCCGCAAGTGTTGATCGCCGACGAACCAACCACCGCACTAGACGTTACCGTCCAGGCCCAGATCCTGGAAATCCTCGACCGGTTGCGGCAATCCCACGATATGGCCGTACTGATGATTACTCACGACCTCGGTATCGTGGCCGGCCGGGCCGACCGTGTGGCCGTGATGTACGCCGGCCAAATCGTGGAGACGGCTACGACCGAAAAATTGTTCGAGAATCCGACTCACCCGTATACTCGAGCACTCCTCACGTCGGTGCCGCGCCTCACAGGGCCGCTACAACGCCTGAGCCCAATCAAGGGCACGGTACCAAGTCCCGAAGCCTGGCCCGTGGGATGCCGCTTCCATCCGCGGTGCCCTTACGCCTTCGACAAGTGCCAACAACAACCTGCCGTAAGAACAGTGTCCGACGGGCACCAAGCCGCCTGCTGGCTGGAAAGCACTCAATGACGGCCCCGTCATTGGTTCGTGTCCGCGACCTGGTCAAACACTATCAGCGCCGGGGGCTCCTCAGCGCTTCCACAGAGAGCGTTCGAGCAGTGGACGGCGTGTCGTTCTCCATCCCTACCGGCGAAACGCTCGGCCTGGTGGGTGAGTCGGGCTGTGGCAAGACTACCGTCGGGCGCACCCTCATGCGGTTGGAAGAACCGACCTCGGGCTCGGTCCACTTCGGCGACGTCGATGTGCTCGACCTTCACGGCAACGAGCTCCGTTCATTCCGGCGCCGTATGCAGATAATTTTCCAGGATCCGTACGGATCGTTGAACCCCCGCATGCGGGTGGGCCACGCAATTGGAGAAGGGCTGCGCATCCACAATTTGGTCCCCAGGCGTGACATCCCGGAAAGAGTGGCGACTCTCCTGACCGAAGTCGGCCTCGACCCCTCGGCCGCCCGGCGATACCCCCATGAATTTTCGGGCGGACAACGGCAACGGATCGGCATCGCGCGCAGCTTGGCAGTGGAACCGGCCTTTCTCGTCTGTGACGAACCGGTGTCCGCGCTCGACGTGTCCGTCCAGGCACAGGTGATCAACCTGTTGACCGACCTGCAGGACCGTCGGGGCTTGTCCTACCTTTTCATCGCTCACGACCTGGCGGTCATCCGCCAAGTGGCGCAGCACACGGCGGTCATGTATCTCGGTCATTTCGTGGAGACCGGCCCCACCGCCGAGGTCCTGAGCCAGCCACACCACCCGTACACTCAGGCGCTGCTGTCAGCCGTTCCCGAGCCCGATCCATCCTCGCAGAGACAGCGCATCGTCCTCGCCGGAGACATCCCCAGCCCTGCACATCCACCGACCGGGTGCCCGTTTCATACCCGATGCTTCCATCCGCTCAAGGACAGTCGGTGCTCCAGCGAGCGCCCCATACTCCGAACCGTCGGCACCACCGAGGTCGCCTGCCACTATGCCGATGATTGATAAACATCATCCTGTCCCAAGTTGCTGAACTTGTTCCCCAACCCGGTTATCATTCTACGACTCCAGACACGACCAACTATGCCGGATTCAGACACCATCCACATTCATCAAGTCGACGCCTTCACGGGCACGCCGTTTAGCGGCAACCCCGCGGCGGTATGCTTTCTTAGGGAAGCACAAGACCCCTCGTGGATGCAGCAGGTAGCCCGGGAGATGAATCTGAGCGAGACGGCGTTCCTCGTGCCCAACGACGACGGCTTCGACTTGCGTTGGTTCACACCTGAAGTCGAGGTCGACTTGTGCGGACACGCCACCCTCGCTGCCGCGCACTCGCTGTGGGAAACCGACGCGCTCGATACCGGGGCGCCGGCACGCTTTCACACCCTGAGCGGGCTCCTCACCGCCACCAAACAGGGCGAGTGGATCGAACTCGATTTCCCGGCGCTACCGGATCAGGCAATCGCTCCACCTCCGGGGTTGGCGGACGCCCTCGGCGTGTCCCCTACCTACGTGGGCCAGAACCGGCTCGACCTGTTGGTGGAAGTCGGCTCGGAAGAGGAGCTGAGGGCTCTGACACCCAACCTTCACCTCCTCCGCACCCTGTCGACGAGGGGAATCATCGTCACCAGCCGGTCGTCCACCGAGGAATACGACTTCGTATCACGCTTCTTCAGCCCCGCAGTAGGCATAGCCGAGGACCCGGTAACGGGTTCCGCACATTGTTGTTTGGGGCCCTACTGGAGCAAGCGGCTGGGCAAACAGGACTTCGTGGCCCTGCAGGCTTCAGAGCGCAGTGGCGTGGTTCGCGTTCGCACCAATGGCGACCGGGTGGCGCTCGCGGGACAAGCGGTGACGGTCATCCGGGGAACATTGGTTTCCAGGCCCCGGCCCATTACCACCTGATCAGAATACGACTCGCCGCGGAATGTAGGTTGGTTTCTGCTGGCCGGGAACGCCTAGTTGACCGATGGCGTTCAGCCCCCAACAGTAGACTTCGCCTAGAGAACTCAAACCGCAGGTGTGGTTGCCGCCCGCGCCGGTTTGGACGAACCTGTGGCCTCCGCTCACCGAAATCGGCTCAGAACTGCTGGGGCCAATGTCATCCCCAAGCTTCCCGTAGGTATTGAGTCCCCAACAAAATGCCTGGTCGTTGATGGTCACACCACAGGTGTGCTGCGCTCCAACAGACAGCGTCTGGTACTTGAACCCGTTCGACACCAAGCTTGGGGTAGGGACATGTTCGTCAGCGGTCTGGCCACCGCCCAGGCGCCCGAAAGAGCCGGACCCCCAGCAATAGGCATCCCGCTCTACCGACACGCCACAGACAACGAAGAAACCGACAGAAATCGACAGAAACCGGGTAGAACCACTGACCGGCACCGGGACGTCCGAAAAGCCACCAACGTTGCCGGCGCCCAGCTGTCCTGAACTGTTGTCGCCCCAACAGTATGCCTGGCCCCCGTCGGCAACGCCGCATGTCGCGAGCAAGCCCGCGCTGATTTGTGAGAAGCGCGCCGAACTGGATACGGCCTTCGGGATGGTTTGATTCGAAGTGTTTCCTGCTCCCAGCTGGCCGAGGCCACCCAACCCCCAGCAATAGGCCTCGCTCGACGCCGTGATGCCACAGGTGTGGCCACCATCGCCGACGGAGATTTGGAGCCAGGTGTGCCCCCCTTGTACCGGCACCGGCAGGGTGGCAAATCCGGAGGTGTTGCCCGTGCCCAGCTCACCTCGAACTTCCGCGCCCCAACAGTAGGCTGCGCCATCCGGATCAATACCGCAGGTGTGGTTGGCGGCGGCGGCGAGTTGGACGAAACGGACCGGGCCTGCGACAGCCACCGGGCTGCGATTCTCCGCTACGGTGCTGCCGTTGCCCATTTGACCCAGTTCGCCCCAGCCCCAGCACCATGCCTGACCGTCGAGGCCGAGGAAGCAGCTCTGGCTGTTCCCGGCAACGATCTGACCCCGCGACAATAGTTGATCATTCGGTCCGGTCCCGTCACCGCAACCCAACAACAGGATCCCGGTCAACAAGGCGAGCGAGCGGACAGAATCTCGGATCATGGGGACGTTCCACGCAGCGGTGATACGGCACCTCGGCTGATCTGACGACGACCGGCCCGGCCGAGCCGGGCATACAACTAGGAGACGACTGGCCAACTGGTTTTTGGACAACAGGACGGCGGGCACTGGCGTTCCGAGAACCTCCTTAGCGTCCCAGACTGCAACAAACAGGCTCGGTTCGCAGGCCAGGTCATCCCCTACCCCTACTTCACATATTATTCTTGGCTCCGCAATCCTCAATAGCCGACCAGTGCCGAGTACCGGCTTAACGCTGGTACGGTCTTCTCCGTCAGATAACTATGCCCCGCTGCCTCACATTCTGTGCCCTCGCTGTCGTGCTACTGGCTGTCCAGCCTCTTCCGGCACAGCAATCCACGCCCGCCATCGATTCGGCGGTCCACGTCCTCAATAGGCTGGCCTATGGCCCCCTCCCGGGACAGGTCGACCGTGTGGTGCAAGAAGGA
>CAXMUQ010000182.1:0-6096 GCA_964196605.1 uncultured Acidimicrobiia bacterium | reverse complement strand
CATTTCCACGCCGAACACTAGTCGTAGGGCGTGTGATGCGGCGACTATCGTCAACAGGATGATGGTGATGGTGGCTATGGGTTTCATGATGTTCTCCCGATGCCGTGGTGGGCCCTATGGTGGAGAGCAAGCCACGCGGAGGCAATATGCTGGCCGGCACACGAGAGTGCGAGGGCGAGACGAGGGGGCAATCATCTTCCAGCCATAACTAAGAATACCCCTGATAGACGAACAGCATTGCCTCCTCGTCTTCGGCCGTGGCTCCCGTGCTAGAATACAGGGCAATCGCGGCGGGTTGTCGCGATTGGTGAGTACGAACGCCTCATTCAGATGTTCTCGCATCACGAAGTCGCGGACATGCTGCATCAGGGTACTGCCCACTCCCCGGTGACGATGGGATTCGGAGACCTCAACGTCGTAGACGAACAGTTGCCCGGCGGGATGATCGAGTCGGCGCCCTTGAGCCACCGTGCCACTTCGCGCACGATCTCTTCGTCTCCCGCTCCCAATCGACGCACCTTCATGTCCACGATGATTCCGTCTCGAAAGTGACGCGCTGTTTACCGGAGTACTAACCACGCCCCCAGCATGAGCAGGACCAGGCCGATGAAGCGCGAGGTATCGAACAGGCGAACGTCGAGCCCGAGGAGCCCGTAGTGGTCGAGCCAGGCCGCCAATCCGATCTGAGTGGCCACCACCAGGCCTACGGTGGCCGCCACTCCAATGCGGGGGATGGCAAAGCTGACGGCGCTAACAAGGGTAACGCCGAGTGCGCCGGTACCCAGAGCGTACCAGGGGACGCTGCGCCAAGCTGCCAGGTTACCTCCGGGCACGGAGAGCAGGAGGCCCCCGGCCACGATTGTTCCGCCAAGGTGAATGATGAATGTGCCTTGGAGAATCCCAATGCGCTGACCCATCAAGCTGGCCAGCGGGTTCTGCAGTCCGACGGCTACACCCCCGAGGAGGCTGATGATCACAGGTAAGAAGAATTGCACGAAATCTCCCGAGTGAAGGAAGTTCCTACAACATCGAAGCGAGATCGGGATGCGCCTTCCGCACCCGTCGTTTGGTTTCCGGCTCGTCGCGCATGAGTCGGAAATCGGCGAACTCAAATCCCGGCCCGACCGAACAGCCAACCAGGGTGTAGATGCCGGCCGGCCGGGCGGCTTGCCACTGGCCCGCGGGGACGACTTGTACCGGTTCCTGGCCGGTATCGAGCGGTCCGAGTGTTACTCGGCGAGCCTCGAGGGTTGCCGCGTCGAGGGTCAGTAATTCCAGCGGATCCCCTTCGTAGTAGTGCCAGATTTCATCCGACCGCACCACATGCCAACTGCTGTATTCGCCGGCGGTAAGGAGGAAGTAGATGGTGGTAACGGCCGGGCGCTCACCGCGTGAACCCGCTGTCACCCGATCGGGAGATCGGTACACCTCTCGGTAGTGTCCGCCTTCAGGGTGTGGTCTGAGATCGAGAGCCTCGATCAAGTGGGCGGCGCGATCATCCATCTCGATTACTCATTTCAATGTCGTGGCCGATTCATTGGCCTTCAGTGCCAGACGACGCCTGGCGGCGGCACCAGATGAAGGCGAACGGGATGCCGGTGGCGATGAAGGCCAGGTCGACCATCGAAAGGACCGGTTCCGACACCAGACGAAAGATGAGGAGTGCCACAATGCCCATGAGGTAGAGCGCCGGGAGCACGGGGTAGCCGGGCACCTTGAAGACGTCGGGGCCGCCGACGTCCTGGCGCCGCAACTTGAACAGGGCCACCGTGGTAAAGCTGTAGAAGATCAGGATGGCGAACGTCATTCCCGCGACGATGTTCTCGAAATTCTGGCGTACCAGCAGGATGACCGCCGCCCATACGCAGTGTACCAGGATGGCGCGCGACGGGGTGCGAAACCTCGGGTGTACGTAGTCCAGCCATTTGAAAAACAGCCCGTCCTTGGCCATGGCGAAATACACGCGTGGCGCGGCGGTCATGGTGCCATTGATGCTCCCAGTGGTCGACACCACGACGAGAGCGGCGACCAGTCCGGCGCCGATGGGTCCGATGACCTTAATGATGGCGTCCGACGCCACGATGGTGCTGCCCCGCACGCCCTCGATGCCCAGGACGTGGTGGTACATCAAGTTGGTCAGCAGGTAGAGCCCGGCAATCGTGGCCACGCTGATGAGGAGGCTGGGTGGGATCACCCTCCGGGGATTCTTCATTTCCCCGGCCACGTACCCCAGACGGTCCCAGCCGAGGTAGGAGAACACGATCAACATGAAGGCGGCGCTGGCGTTGCCGACCGGACCCAGGGTCGCCGTCGGCGCGGCCGTGGTCGCCAGGAGGCTCACCTGTCCGCGACTGGCGGCAAGGCCTGCCAACGCCAGGGCCAGGAGGCCCACTGCCTTTATCATCGATGAGGGCCGCTGGTAGAGCGCCGCCCACTGAATCCCCACGTAGTTGACGGTTCCCAGGATGGCGATGGTGCCGAGTGCCACCAACGTCTTGCCGTTGTCGGTCAAGGGGACGAAGTACCCGAGGTAGTTGGCGGTGATGATTGCCAAGCCCGCGCCCGGGCTGGTGCGGATGATGAACAGTTGAGCCCAGCCGAAGATGAACCCGACGTAAGGGCCGAACGCCCGAGTCAGGTAGACGTACTCGCCGCCGGTATTTGGCATCCTGGTGCCCAGTTCCGCGTAGATGAGTCCGCCGGTGAAGGCCAGCAGGCCGCCAAGGATCCAGTAGAGGGCGATGGTGCCGAACGAGGAGTGATAACCGGCAATGATTTGCGGGGTAGAAAAGATGCCGGCGCCGATGGTGATGCCGACGACGATGCTCACCCCGTCGACCAGGGTGAGCGTTTTGCGCAGAGTTGGTTGGGGAGTGGTCAATTCGCGCCTGGTGGTCAGGGATAGCGATGGAGTAGTGGCCTCGTTATCGTGCCACGAGTATACGTCTCCATCGCCGATTGCTCCAGTCGCGTGCCGGCATCACTCCTGGGGAAACAACTCCATGATAGAGGACATCCGGGTCGGCGCCAGATTCCTCGCCCAGCTACCGGGATTCCTGCGGTCGCCGGTGTCTCTGGCTGAGGCTCGCCGGCGGGTCGAACGGCGCCTCCGTACCCGCAGTGAGCTGTTGCTTGCGCTGCTCGACGTCATCGACGCCGGTCCGGCCGATGCACCGTATGCCAGACTCATGTCGGCCTGTGGCTGTACCGCTCAGGATGCCCGTCAACTCGTGCTCGAGGAAGGGGTAGAAGGCGCCCTCGGCCGGCTGCTGGACGCCGGCGTGTTCTTCACATGCGACGAGTTCAAGGGAAGGGTCCCTGTCGTTCGTGGCAGCGAGACGTTCACTGTCGATCCGGCCCGGCTGCGTAATCCTCGCGCGAACGTCCACGGCCTGGCGCAAACAGGCGGCAGCCGCGGTGTCCCTACGCCAGTTCCTATCGACCTTGCTTTCATCGAGGATCACGCGGTCAACACCCATCTGACGCTGGAGGCGCACGGCGGCCATTCGTGGGCTCACGCCCACTATGGCGTTCCCGGCGGTACGGCCGTCACCAATCCGTTGGAGTTCGCCAAGGGCGGCAACCCTCCGGAGAGGTGGTTCACTCCCGTCGATCCGGCCACTCCCGGTCTCCACGCCCGTTACCGTTTGGGGTCGATGGCCCTGTGGCTGGGAAGCCGCCTCGCCGGCGTGCCTCTGCCCGGGCCAACGTATGCGCCGTTGGATTCCCCAGAACCGATCGTGAACTGGTTGGCGGAGGTGTTGGCCCAGGGCCGCACCCCTCATGTGTGGACCTTTGCCACCTCGGCCGTATTGGTGTGTGAAACAGCGGCAGCCTTGGGAGTCGATGTCGCGGGTACCCGGTTCACTGCCGGTGGGGAACCGACTACTCCAGCTCGGCGGAGAGCGGTCGAGGGGGTAGGCGCGGTGATGATCCCCCGCATGGGCGCCACCGAGACGGATATCCTGGCCTACGCCTGCGTCGATCCCGATGCGGCGGATGACATGCACTTCTTTCACGACCGCCATGCGCTGGTTCAGCCTGATGGCGACAACACTGCACCTGCTCTACCCGAGAAGGCGATGGTCCTGACGTCTCTGCTGCCCACGGCACCGATCTTCCTGTTGAACGTCTGCCTGGGAGATCAGGCAACGGTGGTCCGGCGCGAGTGCGGCTGTGCCATGGCCGACATCGGTTGGACGTACCACGTCAGCGAAGTGCGCAGTTACCAGAAGCTGACCGCTGGCGGCATTACCCTGCTCGACAGCGACATTATCCACGTTCTCGAACACGTCTTGCCGGGTCGCTTTGGGGGAACGCACCTGGACTACCAGCTGGTCGAGCGGGTCGACATGGACACGGGGCACGCCGTGGTCCAACTCCTCGTGGCGCCTCATCTAGCCGATGTCGTGGAGTCCGATGTTCGTGACATGTTCCTGACGGCTATTGGCGGAGGGACCGGTGGACAGCACTTGATGGCTTTGCAATGGCGCCACGGAAGCGTGTTGCGGGTGATCCGGGAGCAGCCGCGGCGCACGGCCTCGGGCAAGATCCAGCACGTGCACGTTGAGGCAGGCTAGGCGGGTGGCCGCTGGACGGGAGCCACGGCTCACTCGTCTGAGGCCAGCTCGTAGTCAATTGTTATGGTGTGGCCGCCGTCGTCGTCGACCGCAATTTCAATCTCTCCCAACAACCCCGCCAGTTCATCCGTGCCCGAGCCGGGCACCACGTGGCCAGCGGTGCTTTGGGGGATTCCTGGTCCGCTCGTGCCCCAGTGCTGCATGACGAACGTCCCGGTGCGGCCCGCGAGGGTGCCCGTTACCAGCTCCGAGGCGACGTAGCCCGCGCCAGCGTCGAGGTTAGATGGGTGTTCCTGGCGGCACATCAGCAGCTCCGCGGTACTCTCACCGTCGAGATCGCCGGAGAACGCCTTGCGGACCGTTCCGCGGGACAAATGCTGGCCACGAGTAGTATCGCCATACGTAGTTTGTTCCCATCCGGTGACTTCGAATGTGGCTGTGGCGCGTGTCGTCATTGGTTCTTCTCCCGCAGCATGATGAGCAACATCTTGAAGGCGGTGATCGCCGCCACCGAATGGGGAACGTTGGCCGGAAGGCGGACGAGATCGCCCGCTGCCGCCGTGGCGCTGTCAGGACCCACCCCGATTCTGGCCTCGCCTTCCACCAGGTAGATGAGCGCGTCGAACGGCGCGCTGTGTTCGCTTAGCTCCTGGCCTTCGGCGAAAGCAAAAAGGGTTGCGCTCCCGCCGCTGGTTTTCCCCAGTATTTTACTGACGATGGTACCTTCCTGGTAGTCGACGACCCCGGCGAGTGGACCCGGGAACGATAGGTTGTCGGCGGCCGCTCTGCTCATCGATCGTCCTCCCCGGTGTCGCCATTCGGTCGAAATAATCCCCAGGTTTCCAGTCCGTCCAAGATCTGCTCATGGCCCACGATGTGATACCCGCAATGTTCGTATAATGGCACGTTTGCCGCCGTCTCAGTAGTGAGCGATACCCCGGTGGAATCCGGGTCTCTTTCCGACATGGTATGGATCGCGTCGAGCAACGCACGCCCGAGTCCTCGTCCCGCCTGGTCTCGCAGGATGCCGATCATGTTGAGGTGCCGGTTGGGCGCCGTTACGGTCTAGGGTGCAAGATAGTCGCGCAGGGCCACCGCGGCGTTGTAGCGGGTTTCGCGGGAGGAGTACACGAATGTCACCGGCCCCCGTTCGAGGAAAGGAACCAGCGCGTCGAGTGCCTCTGGATTGTCATGGAGTTCGGAATGGTACCGCCGTCGGAACTCGGGCCACCGCTCCGGATCGTGCGAGAACCATTGGCGCAGCTCCGTCGACGGGGCCGCGTCCTTGAGCCAGAGATCGATGCGGGCGCGTTCCTTGGATACCCCGCGCGGCCATAGCCTCTCGACCAGTATCCGTGTGCCGTCGGTCTCCGACGCATCCTGATAGACCCGCTTCAAAGAGATCTGCATCAAGGTTGTCAGCCGAGTGGCTAGGGCTGCTCGACAGTTATGGATGTACGGACGGAATTGGCGATGAAACATCCATGGTGTGATTGCTCGTGCAGCCGAGTCAAGT
>CAXMUQ010000181.1:0-2990 GCA_964196605.1 uncultured Acidimicrobiia bacterium | reverse complement strand
GAGGTCCATCATTTCATGGACCGGAGTATGGCGGACCGGATTCGCGAACGGTTCCACTCCACTCACCGGGTGCGGGAGGTTTGGCAGAAGATCCGCACTTTTCACGACCTCCCGGTCGTTCCATCCAGAGGCCAGCGCCTGTTGTGGGAACTGACACTCCAACGGCCGTATCGCCACCTGCGGAAAGCAGTGTGCGAGCAGCGGCCTGAGCGTATGCGTTGGCTCCACCTGACGCGGCGGACTGTCAAGTGATCCTCCGACTCTCACAGCATGTCCGCCTTACCGCCTTCCGCCCCCTCCACAACTGCCCCCGCCGCCCTCGCAGCCCCGCCGCCCCCGCTTACGGCACCGGCGCCTCGTGCTTCTGCAAGAAGAACACGCCGGCGTTTCCTCCGGTAACCGGAATGACTCCGCTTTCGAAATACGGGTAGTTGCTCCAAGTGCCGCAACACCCGATCCCCTCCGGGGCGGTGTCGAAATACCCGACCTCGACCGGATTCTCGGGATCGGAAATATCGAGGATCCTGAACCCGGCGCCTTTGTTCGACTGATACATGAAATCGCCGCGGACGTAGAGATTGTGATCGGTCTCTGTAGTAGTGGCGAAGTATTCGTTCACCAGAATGGGGTCGTCGAGGTCCGACACGTCCCACACCAGCGTGCGTGTGTTGCTTACGCTGCCGTTGGGTTCGTCGCCTTCATCGTTGGAATAGAAGTAGCGCATGTCCTCGGTGAGCCAACCTTGGTGGGCGTAGGCCACGTTCGGGTAGCTCACGATTGAAATGCTAACCGGATTGTCCTTGTCGGTCACGTCGGCAAAGCTGATGGCGGTCTCGTTGGCGCCGATACAGATTTCCCGGTCCTGATAATCGGCGTCCGGCCCGGTGTAAATGACACACTGGGCGTCGTGACTGTAGCCGGTACCACGACGGCCGGTTTCGTTGTCGCTGAAGCAGCCCGCGAAGACGGGTTGCGCCGGATCACGCACGTCGATCATGTGCAACCCACCACCACACGTCGTGCCCCCGGAGCTTGATCCGACCGCGTAGGCAAACCCGGTCTCTTCATTGACGACCACGTTGTGCGCGCTGGCGATTCCAGTGTAATGGAAGGTCTCTTCGAACTCGACCGGCTCGGTGACATCCCGTAGCTGGGTCAGGTCGAACACTTGCATGCCGTGGTCGCCGGCCCCGTCCGCCACTATGTAGGCGTGATTGCGGTACACCTTGATGTCGCGCCACACGCTCGACGGTGACGTAGAAGTCTTGGGCAAATCACCGAGATAACGCGGATAGAGCGCGTCGGTCATATCGACGAACGACGTCCCGTCCAGGCGCCCGATCAGGGCGTACTCGCGTCCGGTTTCGGGATCGGTCCAACCCCACACGTCATTGAGATACCCGCCCCGTCCGCTGCTGATGGCGCTGACAGGCAGGAAGGACACGAGATCGACCTGGGTGCAATCGTAGTTGGCTGCGAATCCCTCCTGGCAATCGACCTGCCCTCCGGTGATGGCTTCAAGACCTTCCGAATCCGACATGAGCGTGACCGAAGACATCCAACCATCGCCATCATCACGCAGCACCACGGCGGTCCCGGCGCCGCCGTCGGCGCCCGACACTCCTACCGCGATGAAGCCGGCCCCGACGGCGATGGCCCCACCGAACGAACGTGAATTGAGGGAGTTCTCGGGAAGGATCTTCACTACACCGTTCCATCCGTCCTCATCACCCGAAAAAGCGTGAATAGAGGAACTGCCTGGCGCCCCCACCAACAGCCCGCCATCGGTCAGCGCCAGAGCGCTGCCGAACCCGGCGCGGCGCCGCGCGTCGAACGGAACCAGTCTGGTGGACGGCCGCCATTCTCCGGTGTCCTGATCCATGGTGAACACCGCCACCGCACCAACCCGGTTGTTGAAGCGCGGCATGCCGATGTAGGCCCGCGACCCGCTCACGGCGACCGTTGTCCCGAAGCCGGACTGAGTATCCACTCGGCCCGGGTCCAAGGCGCCCTGTTCCATCCATTCGCCATCGACACGGTGGAAGTGGAAGACGGCCCCCTTGCTTTCGTTCCTGCCGGGAGCGCCAATCAAGAGATGGTCGCCGTCCACGCTTATCGAAGAGCCGAAACGATCGCCGGCCTCGGACGAATCCGGCACCAGCTTCCCGCTCCAGTGCCAGCCATCATCGTCAATGGCGAAGACGTACACCGCGCCGGCCGTGTCCGCTTGGCTGGGCGCGCCAATGAGCGCAAAGTCCGACCCGAGCACCAGCGAGGCGCCGAAACGGTCTCCCGCCATGGCGTCACCGGGAGTCCATTCCGCTGTCTGCTCCCAACCACCCGCCGAGGTCCTGGTGAACTGGAACACGATGCCCGGCGTTTCTTCTCGTCGCGAATCAGACGACACCAGTAGCGTGTTGCCATGAATGGCTATGGCACTGCCGAAGCGATCCTGCAAGGCAGGCTGTGCCGCGGTCAGCTGGGCCGATTCCTGCCACTCACCGGCTTCGTTCAGGGTATAGAGGTAGACCATCCCCGGTCGAAACAGATTGCGAGGCTCGCCGATGACGAGCTCGTGCTCGCCGATGGCGATGACCGAGCCGAAGCCCTGCATCGATTCCAATGTTCCAGGTTGGCTGCCCTGTGCCGCGGCGGGAGATGCCAAGGTGACCAGCACGGACCAAATCAGTAGGGATCGAAATAACCTGCGCATACGAGTCCCTCGTTGTTGGCGGATGGAACAGTGAGAGCCCGCATTCTACCGCAGATTACCCGGTGAGGCAAAACCCGAGCTGGGCAGCGAACCGGCCCAGCCGACGGTATATTGACCGATCGTGACGACCGAACCTCTCTGTATCAGGCAACATTCTCCACATGACTGACTCCCCCGCCCCGCGGGGACGCGTGCTTCTGGCGCGCCTGGCGTTCGTCGTCGGCGGGTTGTGCCTGGCGTTCGGGGCCGTCGGATCGACCGTATCGCACTCGATATT
>CAXMUQ010000180.1:0-18618 GCA_964196605.1 uncultured Acidimicrobiia bacterium | reverse complement strand
GCACAAACACCATGGCGACACTCCGTAGTTGAGAATCCCCTGTAATATGGAAGGGAGATCGCCGTCCGGTCTGAGATCTCGATGAAGAAATCTTTAGCGCAGGTGGAAATGCCAAACGCTCCGGGCAGGTGCCCGGAGCGTCGGCGGTGTGTCAGACAGATCCTTGCTAGATCTCATCGAGATCGTCTCCGTCTCCGTCACGGTCCTCGAAAGCCTCGATGGACTGCTTGATGTTTTCCTTGATGATGCTCTCGTGCTGACCGCCCTTGTTGCCTTCGTTGGGATCGACCAGCATGCCGGCCTGGTCGCGGAACCACTGCGACAGACCTATCCGCAAGGTGAGATTGGTGTTGAGGGTGCTCTCATCGACCGTCATCGCGGGGGCCAGGTCGAATTCCTGCTCGACGTCGAGGTCGGACTCATATGTGAAAGCTTGACCGTTGAACGTCCCGCTGGCACGGATGCTCTTGTCCACCATGTCCGGGTGCGCCGTGCGGAAGGCGTCGTCGGCCGGAGCGTCGCTGCTGATCTTGTGGAACTCGAACTCCAACTCATCATAGGAACCCGGGTCGACCGGAATGGCGAATGTGCGAGTCACGGCTCCCAGGGGAACGGAGACCAGCGTGGGTCCCACTTCGAAGTCGCGGCATTCGGTCGGCTCTGGAATGGCGTCGCAATCGGCGATCTCCACCGGCTTGAGCTCGACTTCCCGCAACACCACCTCGACCATCGTAAGCGTCAGGCTGTTCTGTCCATCGGTGTAGGTCTCGGTTCCCGGTGCGCCGCCGCCGTTCACCGCCATGGTCGACGCCATGGTCAACGAGAGTTGGGCGCCTTGGGGCTCGGTACTGCAGGCTGCGGTCAGGATGCCCGCGGCCGATAGGGCCAGCAATGATGCTCGGTTCATGAGGTACTCCTTAGGTTGATGTCCATATCGGTGTTCGGTCGCGTGTTTGATTCTGCCCATCATTAAGGCAACCAGCATGCCCTTCGTAGGTCATGGTGGCTACGGCTCTATCTTGTGTAATAACAATATGTTATGTGGTTGTGATCCAGGTCACCCGGCCATAATTGGGACGAAATGAGTCGATCCCTTGTAACGATTCGGTACACCCTCGCGGGTGTCACGATCCTGGCCTGATCCTCGTAAAGGCTCCATCTTTCCCGACTCGTTTACCGTCCCCCCCACTCGGTCTCACGCCCATGAAAACACCGCTCTCCTTTGGTCTGATTGTCCTGCTCGTCCTCACGCAGGTGCCATCGACGTCCGCCCAGGATCGATTCGGCAGCTCCGTTGCCGTCGCCGGTGCCAACGTCGTGGTCCTGAAACCGACCAACAGCAGAGGGCCCGCCACGGTCTATTTGTTTGGTGAAGACGCCTCCGGGAACTGGGCAGCCCTGGACCGATTCTATCCCGAGGATGCGTCCAGCACGGGTGAAGGGTTTGGTCGATCGCTCGGCATGGCCGAGGGTTTGGTCCTGGTGGCGAGCGGGGACCCCAAGGGTTTCTGGGGAGGAACGGCCTTGGCCTACGACGCTACCGAGGGATGGCACTCTACCGGACGGCTGCCGCTGGTCGACACCGCGTCAGTAGTCGAAGGTGAGCTGGATCTGGCGGGAATCATGAGCATCCTGAGGCCGGCACCACGCGTGGTGGCCACCGATGGACACCACGCGGCGGTGGCTGTACTGGGTGCCGGAAGCACGGCGGGCGTACGGGTGTATCGGCGAGACGATTCGGGACAATGGCTGGAAGAAGCCAACCTGGGTCCGGCCGAAGGCGATCGGCATCGGGCGTTCGGTACATCGCTGGCACTCTCGGGCAATCGAATTCTCGTCGGGAGTCCCTCCGAGGACAGTCTCGGTGCGGTGTATGTATTCACGCGGAGTGCCGCGGGCGAGTGGCATCAAGACGCCAGGTTGATTCCCGAGGACGCGGAGGTCCGCCGGTTCGGCTCGGCGCTGGTGTTCGACGATGGCGACCGCGTGATCGTGGGTGCTAGTGGAGAGGGGAAGAGACCCGGTTCTGTCACCGTATATCAGCGTGAGGATGCCACCGGCGCCTGGGTGGTGGACGATCGGTTGGTGTCACACGACAGCATGCCGGAAGAACGCTTTGGCAGTTCGCTCGCCGTACGCGGTGACGAGCTTTGGGTCGGCGCGCCCAATGCTGATGATGGCGCGGGGCGGGTATATCGCTACCAAAGTGACGGGACTGACGGCCGGTGGACGGCCGCCGGATCAGTGACCGCGGCCGGCGTGGAATCCGGATACCAATTTGGCGCGTCACTCGCGATTGGAGATGCCTTGGCTGTAGTCGGTGCTCCGGGTGCGGATGGTAACGCCGGGCGGGTGGCTGTGTTCTCCCGGTCAGAAAGTGGTTGGGTGGAAGTGTCCATGCTGGACGACGGCCTGCGGTTCGACATGATCGTCGGTAATGAAGTACCATGCGATGGAGGCCGGGCGGCGCACTTCACCTGTGATAATGTTGATCTTCTTGCTTACCTCCCGGTGGATGCTCTTGGGGGCGGAGCGACTGAAAGTGTGAGCGACCTTTGGGGCTGGACCGATCCTGAGACCGGGCGGGAATACGTTTTGGTCGGTCGGACGGGCGGAGCGGCTTTCGTCGACATCACCAATCCGGCCACGCCGGTCTACGTCGGCATCGTGCCTGCCAACAACAGCGGCGCGCGCGATCTGAAGGTATATCGGGACCACCTGTTTTTCACGGGCGACGGGGCCGGCGATCACGGGCTCGTTGTGTTCGATCTCACTCGGCTGCGGAACGTGATGCAGCCGCCGGTGGAATTCGAACCCGATGCCGTCTACGCGGGAATTGCCAGCGCTCACAATCTCATCCTCGATACGGAATCGGGGTACGCCTATCCGGTGGGTGCCAGCCGCGGAGGAGAGACGTGTGGCGGTGGGTTGCACATGGTAGATATCCGGGATCCGGTGAACCCGACCTTCGCCGGATGTTACACCGACACCGAGGGGCTGCTCTATGCGGGCAGAACCCACGATGGTCAATGTGTGGTGTACGACGGGCCGGACGAAGACTACCAGGGGCGCCAGATCTGCTTTGCGTCCAACGAGACTGCGCTCCGTATCGTCGATGTGACCGACAAGGAAAATCCCCTGCCGCTGGCCGCAGCCAGCTACCCCGGACGGGCCTACATCCACCAAGGGTGGCTAACCGATGATCAACAGTACTTCTATCTGAACGACGAACTCGACGAACTGGTGGGGCAGGCAGATCGCACGCGCACGTTGATCCTGGACGTGGCTGATTTGGACGATCCGGTCGTCGTCGGCGAATACCTAGGTTCGACCACGGCCACAGACCACAACCTGTATATCAAGGGAAACCGGATGTACCAGGCCAACTACCGGGCCGGTCTCCAGATTATCGACATCAGTGACCGGGAGAACCCGGTCGAGGTGGGCCACTTCGACACCACCCCCTACGACGGTGGCAACCCACCGGGGTTCAGTGGCGCGTGGACGGCGTATCCCTTCTTCAAGAGTGGTGTGGTCGTGGTGTCGAGCCGGGCGGAAGGGCTGTTCATCGTGAAGCCGCGGCCGGAAGAGTTGGTGCCCTAGATCGCGGCTAGTCCGTCGCCTTGGGCGGCCACGGCGGAGAAGTATGATCGGTCCTGGCATTCGAGCCGGGGGGGGTGCTGGTCGAAGAGGATGGGGCCCAGGGCACGAGCGCTCCGGCCACGGTGGTTCCTAGTCGACTGGAAGCCCGCTCGGTACCGAGGCGGGCAAATCTCCCTCGAGGTTCCGGGCGGCCGGATCGGTGAGCGCGCGCAGGAAAGTCACCAGGTCCTGAATATCCACCTCCGACAACTCGAGGGGTTGGGCCATCCGTGGGTCCAGCGTCTGCAGGATCTCGGCGGTCACTGCCGCACTGCCTGAGTGAGCTGCCGCCACTGCAGGATCGAGTTGCGACGGGTCGTACTGACGGAGGGAGTTGGGGGCGTCGACATGGTGTCTTACCGCCGCCTCGAGCGTGGTGTAGGTGCCGTTGTGCATCCACGGGCCAGTCAACTCGACGTTCCTGAGCGGCGGGGTGCGAAAGGCAAATCGATCACCCGCCAAGCCCGTCACCTGAACCCGACCCTCGTCGAGCGACGCCTCGGGGTCAAGCCCCGGCACGAGGGCGGGGATGCCGATGTTGGCATACCCCATGTCGGTTAGGTGTGGTCCGGAATGGCACGAGGCGCATCTAGCGCCGCCGACGACCCCAAAGAACAATGAGGCCCCGCGCTTACTGACTGGGTCCAACGCCTCGTCGTTTCCCGCCAGGTAGCGATCGAAAGGAGAGCCCGCGGAATGCCAGGTTGATGCCTCAAATGCGGCGATGGCATTGGCGACGTGCTGGATGCCGGGCTCCGAATTCCCAAGGGTGGGATAGGCAGCGCGGAAGAGGGCGACGTATTCAGGAATCGCTAACAGGCGGGCCACGATGGCGCTCCATGTTCCCGGCCAGTCGTTTAAGGGCACGAGCGCTAACTCGTTGGGCTGCCCCCGCACATCCAGGTCTCCGGCGTCGCCGCGCATCTCCTGGGGGCTCCTCAAGGGAAACAACGCCTGCGCGGCCAGCGGCCCCGTGAGTCCGGGAGGGAGGTTGGCGCGGGCCGGGGTGATCAGGGTGCCGGAGCTGTCGAGCATCACGCGGCCCCCCCAGAACATGTCGCGAAATTCAGAAGCGCCCCGGTTGAACAATTCGGGGGTGTGGCGGGGGATGAATTCTCGTCCCACGCCGGGGCGGCGGCCGGAGCCCTGTCCGATGCCGCCGGTGCCGACCGACAACGACAACCGTTCCGACGTCGCGGTGGCGGGCGCGTGGCACGTTCCGCAGGAGATGTCGCGATTGCCGCTCAACTCCTTGTCGAACATGAGCGCCTGACCAAGCAGCAGGAGTGCGGGATTGGCGGCCGGCGGAGGGCCGAGTGGAGCGACGCCGAACTGTTGTAGCGCGTTACGGAGTTCGAGGTCAGACGAGGAGGGGCCCAGCGGTTCTCCGCGACAGGCAGCAAGCACTCCCACCATGAGCGCGGATAGAACAGCCGGGGTTATTCGCCGGCCCGGCTTCCGCGCCCTGCCCTCGAGCCAGGTCATTGGATCACGATCCTTCCGGTCATCAGGTTGCCGTGCATACCACGGTCGTATGGGTACCACTTCGCTTCGATGTATTCGTCACACCGGTTAGAGTAATTTCGTCCCCGCTCGATTGCCAGGGAAAGGTCCGCGGTTGGGTCCCGACTTGTGGACTATGCTGTCTCCCTTGCATCGCCGTGCAGATGATGATGAGCATCTCGGGAGCGAAGGCGGAAAACGAATTCCTCGAGGCGGTGCAGGGCAGCCTCCGCGATGTCAGCTCGGTAGATCCGTAGCGGACGACGAGCCACTCGGACGGGCGGAGCGGCTTTCGTCGACATCACCCAGTGACCGGGAGAACCCGGTCGAGGTGGGCCACTTCGACACCACCCCCTACGACGGTGGCAACCCGCCCGGATTCAGCGGCGCGTGGACGGCGTATCCCTTCTTCGAGAGTGGTGTGGTTGTGGTGTCTAGCAGGGCCGAGGGGTTGTTCATCGTGAAGCCAAGCCCGCCGGAGCTAGTGCCTTAGATCGAGGCGACGCTTGGGTCACGAACAAATGCACTAGCTCCGGTTGCGGCTCAACGATCTCATCCAGGTTCACTCGACTTCCCGCAACAGGACGGGTGATGACTCGATCTACTGGTTGATCCTCTGCTCGGCGTTCCAAGAACGCCGATCAATGCCTATGTTCCGATGATCCCCCCAACCCCGGCCGCCTCACGAATGTCCGACACCAGTAACGATCTTGCCCCGTCCCGGATCCCGCTGGAGCTCCTCTTCGGCAACCCCGACCGGGCCATGCCCCGCTTGAGCCCGGACGGCACTCGATTGGCCTTCTTGGCGCCCGACGATGGTGTCCTCAACGTGTGGCTCGGTCCGGTGGGCGAAGATCGCTTCGAGCCGGTAACCAACGATCGCGACCGTGGCATCCGCACCTATTTCTGGGGCCACGACGGCGAGTCGATCCTATACCTGCAGGACACCGGCGGCGACGAAGACTGGCACTTGTTCCGGGTGGATCTGACCACCAAGGAGACGAGCGACCTGACACCGTTCGAGCACGTCCAGGCCCAGGTCCTCGAATACACCAAACATCACCCCACGCAGTTGGTTCTGGGGCTCAACCGGCGTGACCAGCGATTTCATGATGCCTATTTGCTGGACTTGAACACGGGCACCATGGACCTAATAGCCGAAAACTCGGGCGATGTGATCGGCTGGGTGGCGGACGCGGATTTGGCAGTGCGTGGGGCCATGGCCGCCCGTCCGGACGGCGGCTTCGACCTCAGGGTCCGGCCTACCGCCGAGTCCGATTGGGAAGTGGTGCTAACGTGGAGCGCGGACGAGAATCTCAACAGCCAGCCGGTGGCGTTTTCCGCAGACGGCGGCACGCTGTATCTCCTCGATTCACGCTTCAGTAATGCCGCCCGGCTGGTGGCCCATGACCTTGCGACAGGGATCGACACGGTGGTGGCGGAGGACCCTACTTACGATGTGTCGGCGATCGAAATCGATCCCGACAGCCGCGAAGTGCAGTTGGTGGCGTTTGCCCGGGCGCGAGTAGAGTGGCAAGCCATCGATTCTACTCTGGAGCGGGAGTTGAACGTACTGGGCCGGGCCGACGACGGCGACTTTGCCATCGTCAATCGGACGGACGCCGACGATCGCTGGTTGGTCGCGTTCACCCGGGATGAAGGACCCACGGCCTACTACGAACTCGATCGGGACCGGCACGAAGTGCGGTTCTTGTTTCACGACCGTCCAGCGCTCGCCGGCTACACGCTCACCAAGATGGAGCCGGTGACGTTCACCGCATCGGATGGGCTGACCATCCACGGGTACCTCACACGCCCAACAGGCGGATCATCGTCACCTGGGCCGTTAGTGCTCAACGTGCACGGTGGCCCATGGGCCCGCGACATGTGGGGGTACGACGCAGAGGCACAGTGGCTGGCCAATCGGGGATTTGGCTGTCTGCAAGTGAATTATCGCGGATCGACTGGATACGGGAAGGATTTCATCAACGCCGGGGACCGTGAGTGGGGCGGCAAGATGCACCAAGATCTGGTGGATGCGGTTCGGTGGGCGGTGGACGAGGGCGTTGCCGATCCGGCGAGGGTGGCCATCTACGGGGGTTCGTATGGCGGTTACGCAGCACTCGTTGGCGCCACGTTCACGCCAGATCTATTCGCTTGCGCCGTTGACATCGTCGGTCCCAGCAACCTGATCACATTCATACAGAGCATTCCCGAATACTGGTCCACTTACCTCGAGGTGCTGTACCAGCGAGTGGGTCACCCGGAAAAAGACGAAGCGTTTCTGGTAGAGCGTTCACCCCTGTCGCGAGTGGACGATATCAAGATTCCGATGCTGATTGCCCAGGGTGCCAATGATCCCCGAGTGAAGCAGGCCGAATCGGAGCAGATCGTCGCGGCCATGAGCAGGAAAGGCATCGACCACGAGTATCTCTTGTTTGAAGACGAAGGTCACGGCTTCGCCAAGCCGGAGAATCGATTACAGTTCTACCGGGTTGCAGAGACATTCCTGGCACAACATCTCAATGGGAGTAATCAATGACGACGGTTGCTCGTGGTCGTGGGTGGCTCTGGCTGATCGGTGCCGTGGTTGGCACCTTGGTCGCACCGATCCCGGTGGCGGGCCAATCCGATTGCTGCCTGACCGAGGGCCTGGAGATTGCCGGGCGGTACCGTGTGGCAGGTCTGGAGGATCGCAGGTTCAATCACGAAACCTATTGGGCTGCGGTTGCGCCGGCGCTGACGTCGGATCGCGTGCGAGTCGATCAGATGGGTCAATCGATCGAGGGACGGGCCATCAACGCGGTTTCCTACGGTACTGGCCCGACCAGCGTCCTGTTGTGGTCTCAGATGCACGGCAACGAATCAACGGCCTCGATGTCGCTCGCCGATCTCATCAATTTCTTTGCAACGGCGGACACCAGCGCGTTGGCCTCGTTCCTGGCCAGTCGGCTCACCATCACCATGATCCCCATGCTCAACCCCGACGGGGCCGAGCGATTCGTCCGCGAGAACGCCATTGGCGTAGACATCAACCGCGATGCCCGAATGTTGGCCACCCCCGAAGGGCAGCTTCTCAAGCGGGTCCGTGACAGCCTGCGGGCGGATTTCGGATTCAACTTGCACGATCAAGGGTCGCGCACGGCGGGGGATGACGGACTCCTGGTGGCGATCGCGTTGCTGGCGCCGGCCGCCGATGAGGAACGATCTTGGGGACCGGTACGCCTGCGAGCACGAAAAGTGGCGGCGGTCATCGCGGGAACCTTGGAATCGGAAATTCCCGGACGCATGGCTCGATACAACGATGCCTACGCCACGCGTGCCTTCGGAGATCGGATGCAGCAGTGGGGCACCAGCACGGTGTTGATCGAAAGTGGCGCGCTCCCGGACGACCCACAAAAACAGCGCCTCCGGGCGATCAACGTTGCAGCGCTCCTCAGCTCTCTCTACGCCATTGCTCAGGACTCTCTGGACGAGGTATCCGATTTGGATTACGAACGGCTACCCATGAACAGAGGGGTCGACAATGATTTACTACTCCTCGGTGGCAAGGTCGTGTTCGGCACCGGCGAACCCGTCAGGGCCGACATCGCCATCGTGTACGATGATGCCGTGGCAGGGACGGGCCCACGTTACGCTGAGGTCGGCGATTTGGCAGATGTCATCGCCATGGATACGGTGGACGTGTCCGGATTGTATATCCACCCGGACCTGACGGAGGTCTATCTTCGGCAAGGGGCGCTGGTCGTTCTGCGTGTGTTACGTGGGGCCAATCTCGATAGTGAAGAAATGTGGCGCATAGGGGAGAGGCTGGAACCGAGGGCAGAGTGAGTGGTCGCTTGGCCAGTTAGCGGGCAGGACGTTCAAACAACTGGACGCCGATGCCCGAATTGTCCTCGATCACTACCGACCGTACCGCGAAAGTTGGATCCTCGAACACACCTCCAACAAATACGACGCCACGCTCACGGAGCACCGCGACTACACTGTCGAAGGGTGCTACCGGGAGTCCGAACTTGAATATCCCCTGCACCATCGGTCGGCGCGGCGGGGGATTCACGAAATCAGTGATGGCAATTTGGTCTTGGTGATGAGCAATCTCCAAGATGAATCCATCACGATCCAAGAGAACGACTCTGCTCTTGCCATCGCGGCCGGTGAACTCGGCTTTAACATCGAAATCGAGATTGGTCTCGTACCACGCTACCGATTCCTCAAGTGCGGGCACGGTTATGGCGGCCAAATGGTAGGCGGTCGACCGGTTTTCGCCGCTTGACGGGTTGCAGGCCGTAAGCATCAGGCCAAGCAGGCTCAATCGCCCAGGGAGGCTTGCGGAGTTCTTACTGGTCACTCCTCTCCCCCGCCAACGCCTTGTAATACTCCTCCACCATCTCCTCGTAACCATCCGGCACTTCGTCATCTCCCACCTGCAGTAGCCGTCCATCATCGCTCGGAGCCAGGCTGCGCCGCAGGCCGTATTCGAATTCCTTCAAACCCTGCACGATGTCACGCTCCAGCACGGCGATACTCTCCGGAGCGGCCAGGCCGCTACCTGAGCCGAGCCCCTTGAGCCGGTCGATGATGCGCTCCAGATCCGTGGCGTCGATCCCTTCCTGTTCCAGCTGTTCCCTGAGCGCTTCGAGCTGTTCACCCCGCTGAGTCAGCTCACGGTTGAACTGCCTGAGGTCCTGCGGCGGGATCTGGCCGGTGCCGTTCTGTGGGCGCGCGTTGGGGTTGGCGCCGGTTGAATCTCCCCCGGCTGCCTGTCTCCCTCCCTGACCCTGCTGTTGACCCTGTCCCTCTTGCGCTTCGGCGCTGGCGCGAAGTCGGTCTTCCAGGGACTCGAGTGCGGTCACTACCTCACGGGTTTCCTCGAGAGCCGCCTCCATTCGCTGATCGCTGGTCTCCCCTATGGCGCCGGCAGCCGCCTCCAGGCGTTCCTCCAATCGAGCCAGGTTGCCCTCGATATGTTCTTCGAAATTCCGGGCGTATTCCTTCGATCTCTGCTGCACCACTCCACGGGAGTACAGGATCTTCTCGCGTATCTGGTTGTCGCGAATTTCGTCGGCGGCTTCGGCCAGGCGCCTGGCCGCCTCGGGTTGATCGCGCATAGCTTCGCGGGACAGTTGCTCCAGATCGGTTTCGAGGCGCCCTACTTCGCTGCCCATCCGCTCCTTGGCCTGCTGAATAGCGGTGAGATCCGCACTGGAGTTGGGGTCTGCGGGGTCGTAGCGGTCGACCCGCTCGGTCATTTGTTGTTGTTGCCGTTGTAAGGTTCGTGCGCGCTCGAGCGCCGCTTGGGTGTCTCGCTGAAGCCGCCCTGATTTGTTCTGTTCGAGCTGGCGACGCGCCTCCCGCAATTGATCGAGGGCCGCGTTGCCGACTGCCTCACCGCTCTGCTCACCTGATGCGGCCGCACGTCGCATTTCCTCTGCCGCCTCACGCAGCTTCCGTGCGGTTTCGGCAAGATCGGGGAGCGATTCTTCACGCGAGAGGCGTTCCAGCTGTCGAGCCACTTCCTCGGCTTCGTCGGCCAATTGCCTTTGCGACTGACCCGATGACCCGGCCTGGGTACCTCCTTGCTGCTGCGCCCGTGCGCGCATGCGTTCGTTTTCCTGCTGCTGGCGCCGCGCCAGTTCCCGCAGCTTTTCCAGGGTTTCGTCGATGGCGTTGTCTATTTCCTGGCGGTTGCCCCGCTGGACCTCCTCGTACTGGTTGCTCAGGCGGTCGAGCTCCAGGTCGAAGAGATCGGCGAGCTCTTCGCTGATCTCTCCCTGGCCGCCCCCGCCTCCATTCGGCTGTCCCTGTGCCACCTGCACGTCCCTGAACACCGCCTCGGCTCGCTGGAGGTTCTGCAAGGCTCTTTGTTCTGGGCCCAGCGCCGAGTCGGGGTGGTGCTCGCCCAGGGCCTCCTCGGCCTGGCCCATTTCCTCGGCGGCGAGGGGGAGGAGTTCCGCAATCCTGGCCAACGATGAGTCGGCGGTTACGCCCCGGTTCACCATGCGCTCTGCCAGCCGGAGCACCTCCTCGCGCAACCGGCCTTGCGACAGGGCGATGGTGGAGAGGTTTTCTTCGAATCCCTGGTTGCCGTACTCTTCCCGGTCGCGGATCAACTTGAAGGTGGCGGCCACGATCATGCGCTGCTGGGTAGACAATTCAGCGCCACTCATCCCTGGCTGACCGGGCTGCCCGCCTTGGTCCGCTTGGCGGAAATTCCGGTCGAAGGGCCTGATTTCGAGGAAATAGATGTCTGAGACCGTTTCCTGGCCGGTGCCGTCGAGAGCGCGGGCGTAGTACGAAACGAGATCGCCCGGCTCGAGGTCGAATTCCTCGAGGAAAAGTGTGTGGCTTCCCACGAACTGGCGCCGTCCGGGGCGGCCGCCATACAGGGTGTCACTGGTTTTCTCGGAGCCGTTAACCGAGTAGATCAGCTCGAGTCGGCGGACACCGTAGTCGTCCTGCGCCCGCATTTCGGTGGTGACCTCCTCGAGGCTGGTCACCTGGATGTCGCGACCCGGCTTGGTCAACGTGAGGACCGGCGGCTGGTCAGTGAAGGGATCGATCAGATAGTTGGACGAGGCTTGAACCCGGTGCCCCCGATCGCTATCGAGGAGGATGCGGTAGCTGCCTGGCCGGTGGACCGTGATGGATCCGCTGAGTTGTCCGTTGGCGTCGAGTTCGAGGGGAATGGTGTCCTGCTGGTTCAGCAGAATGGCGCCGCCTGGCACGGTGATCGTCGGCAGAATTCGGATGGCCACGCGAGTGCCCACGAGGGCGGCGATGTCGCCCGATCCCGGTTGCTCAACCGGGTCCAGTCCGGTGTAGCGCGGGAAGTAGTACGTGAGGTCTATGTCTTGGACGTAAGGCAGCTCGACTACGTCGACACGATGAATCGCCGATTGCACGCCGCTGGCTTCGACGAAATATTCTGTGGGCTCATGCAGGTCGAAAACCATCAGGCTGTGGGTCGTCGCGGTATCCTCTCGGAGCATCGACCAGCGCGTCCATTCACCGTCCCCGCTACGCACTACCAGTTCGACTTCGGAGGCGCCAAAGTTTTCCAGAACGGCAGTCACCTTGAGATCGGCGCCCTTGGCCAGAGTGGTGTCACCCGGTACTACGGCAATCCGATAAGGATTGTGGACCCCGGATTCCGTCCATGGTGTCAGCAGCACCGGCGTGGTGTTGTTGAGAAACGCCGGCCCCATCAGCAACAAACCGAGGCCGAACGCGGTAGAGCCGGCGACCAACCCAGACGATCGCAGCAACCCCTTTCGCTCGACGCGTCTTCCGTCGTCAACCCGGTGGCATTCTTCAACGGCCGAATGCACGATGCCCTCTACCAGGGCCTTCGATGCGGCCGTGGGGTCGTTGCGCTCGAACTCGACCGCACTGATCACCCGACCGTCGAGTGAGGGCTCGTTCTCCTCCAGATACAGAGCGACCCGTTTGTCGCTGACGCGCCGGAACAGTGGAAAGATCAGGACCCGAAGGACGAGACCGGCAAAAACGGTCCACGCCGCAACCCGGACGACGGTCACCGCGGTGGCGTCGAACCGGAACACGTCGATGACCCATCCCGCAAGCAGCAGCAAGGCCATGGCCGAGAGTATGACCAGCGCCACGCCCCGCAGAAGCACACGCAAGCGCCACCGAGTCCGGACCGAGCGCACGACGTTGAGCAATTCGTCGCGCTCACTACCGGTCGATGTGAGTATCAGGCTGCGCAGCATCGGGTGCTCCTTCTATTCGGTGGCGGTCGGACTATGGCCGGCCGGTGCGGGATGCGTCTGGGTGGCCCGGTTTGACCACAAGGACTCAACGACGAGGAGAGCCAACGCTCCCAGGGCGAGAAACCACCACATTCCCTGACGGCGTTCCCGGTCCGCGGGTGTCACCGTCGTCGTTCCCAAGGCGCCCGCGGACGCCGTGGCGGTGTCCGGAGCCGTAACGGCCGCCACGAAAGCCTCGATATCCAGTGGCGCCAAATCGGATTCTGCCCGGTCCACGTTGACGGCCACCGGATACGATGCCCGCTCCCGTCCCAGGGGGTAGACCGAATAAAAACCGGCTTCAGCCAAGGTTACGAACGGGTCGGACGTCCGGACGTCCACCTCCCGCCGCCGGCGCGACGGTCCTTCGACGATGATTTCACGATCGAGAGTGTCGCTGTCGATCCCCATCTCGCCGAGTACTTCAGAGAGGTTGACCACTTGCCCGGCTTTGCGCCAGCCATCGATGGCCTGGCCTCCGCTCAAGTACTTGGCCACTTGATGGACGAACGGGAGAAACACCGGATGCACCGGCAGATCACTCCACAGGTTGTCGAACGGTGACCCCCACAGTAGCACCCGGCCTGCTCCGAATCCAATGTCGGCCAGGGCCACGCCGCCGTCAGTGTACCGCGCAATTGCCTGGCCACTATCGGCCAGGACTATGGGCCGGTATCGGAAAAATCTTGGTCCGGAGACATTGCCATCGTCTGTTCCGCCGAAGACTCGAAACGCCGGATGGTCGTAGTCGACGCTGGCCAGGCTCACGCCCTGACGATCGAGGCGGTCGACCGTCCTGCGCCAACGGCCTGGCATGAGTGCCGTCGCGGTCTCAGGCCAACTCCCGACACGGCTGCGGCCACCGAGAACGATCCACAGGCCACCACCCTCGGCAACGTGTTCCACCAGCGCGTTTCCTGCAGCCCCAGCAGGGAACGGGCTGTCGTGGAGGACCACCACCGATGCGGCGGCAATGTCGGCCGGCCGAACCGAGTTGGCCCGGGCGCGAGTGACCGCGAAGGCCGGGTCGTCTGCGATCGCCAGCGCATCTCGGAGGTAGAGTGACCCCTGGTTCGGCGCGCCGGGAGCCTCGATCAGCAGGATCGATAGCGCCGGACGACTGGACAGTGCCAAATGAAAGGTGTTGTCCGGTGCCAGGAGATCCTCTCCAATGTGGACCGTCGCCCGTGCCAGGATGGAGGGTTGCGCCACGGGTCCCAGGCGAGCGGTTCGGCTCTCCATCGGGCTAATCGTCACCGTAGTTTCCGCCACGCCCTGGCCGTTGATCGACAAGCGGACGGGGAGGTCTGTGATCGGCTGCCGGCCTTGATTGACCACCCGTGCGGTGATGACCACCGTCTGTCGGCCCTCGCGTTCGCTGCGGCGCACGTCCACGCCGGTGATCGATGCGTTGCTCGGGTCCACGTTCGACAAGTCTACAGGTGTGAGGGTGGTCCCCGGAATCAGCTGCGCCCGGGTAGTCCGATCCCAGGCGCGTACCTGCCAATCAGAAATGACGATTACCTCGCGCTGATCGAGTGGCGATTCGAGGAGTAGCTGGTTGGCCAACTGGGTCACGGCGGCCAGACGGGTCCCATGGGATCCAGGCACCAAGGTGTCGAGCGCCCTGGTGAGCAGCGCTGGATCCAGGGCCGGACCGGCAACTACCTGTGCCTGCTCGTCGAACACGATCAATGACAGTCGGCTGCCGAATGGCTGGGAGCCGATCGCCTCTGCTGCGGCATCGAGGGCGCGTTGCCATGTCTCGCCATAGGCCATGCTGTAGGACCTGTCGAGGGCCACGATGACCTCGCGCCCCGGCGCGTCGTCGGTGGTTGTCACCAGGACGCCCTCGAGGAGGGGACGTGAAAACGCCGCGACAAGCAGAATGATCGCCAGCGTCCTCAAGGCGAACAAGAACCAGTGCTGGATGCGCTGCCGACGCATCTGCCGGTAGGGAATTCTTGTCAGGAACTTGAGTGACGGGAATTTCACTACGTCGCGCCGGTCCCGGTTGGTCAGATGAACCAGGATGGGCACGGCCACCGCCACCAGGCCGGCAAAGAAAAGCGGTGCCAAGAAAGAGATACCCATTCAGCGAATCCGTTGCAGACGCTGGCGGCGCGACAGGTAGTCGAACAGTGCGTGATCCAGCGGCTGGGCCGTGCTGACCCGGCAGTAATCGACTCGACTTTCACCCATGATTTGTGCGATCTGGGCGATGTGGCTGTCGATCAGTCCTTTGTAGCCGGCACGTATCCGGTCGGGAACAACCGGGATGCGGGTGCCGGTTTCCAGGTCTTCGAACTGGCTGGGCTCGTCGAAATCAAAATCCAATTCGGCTGGGTCCAGCACGTGGAACACAATGAGATCGTTCCCTCGGAGTGACAGCCGGTTGACGGCGTGTCGTACCACGTCAGGGTCCTCGTAGAAATCTGAAATGAGCGCCAGAATGCTCCGCCGCCGGACGCTCTGCGCGATGCGACGGAGGGGGAGGTCGAGTTCTCCCTCGCCGCCGGGTTCGATCCGGTCAATAGTGTGGAGCACGGTATCGAGCTGGCGGCCAGTGGCCGGTACCTGGTTCACGATGTCCTTGTCGAAGGTTACGACGCCGATGCGGTCTCGCTGTTGGTGCGAGAAATACGCCAGACTAGCGGCCAGAAAACGAGCGTAGTCCAATTTTGTAATAGCACCGGAGCCGTAGTTCATCGAAGCCGAAATGTCGATCAACACCATCACGTTGGCGTTGGTCTCGGCCTCGAATTGCTTGACGTAGAGCCGGTCGGTCCGGCCGTACACGCGCCAGTCGATCCGCCGGATGTCGTCACCCGCCATGTAGGGACGGTGCTCGGCGAAATCCGTCGAGACGCCCAGATGGGGAGATTGGTGCAGGCCGTGGACGAATCCGTTGACGACCGTACGCGCGATGAGATCGAGGTTGCCGATTCGGGCCAGCGTCAGCGGGTCGAGAAAACGGGTGACGGTCATAGATCCGAGGCTGGTGGTGTAACCGTTTCGAGGAGGCTGTCGACCAGATCGTCCGACGAAATTCCCTCGGATTCGGCATAGAAATTGGTCAGGATCCGGTGGCGCAGTACCGGATGGGCCAAGGCCTTGATGTCGTCGATGGTAACATGGTAGCGACCTCGCATGAGCGCCCGAGCCTTGCCGCCGAGGACCAGGTACTGCGCGGCGCGTACCGACGCGCCGTAGGACACGGCCTTGACGATAGACTCCGATGCACCGGGTTCCTTGGGCCGCGTCTGCCGCACCAGCGTGAGGGCGTAACGGGCCACGTGATCAGAGATCGGAACTTTGCGCACCAGTCGTTGATAGGCTATCAGCGTGGGGCCGTCGACGGCGTGCTGGAATTCGGGTTCCTGGATGGCGGTAGTGCTCTTTACTACCTCCAGTTCCTGTTCTTCGGGGAGGTGGTCAATCAAGATGTTGAACATGAAGCGATCGAGCTGTGCCTCGGGCAACGGATAGGTGCCTTCCAGTTCGATCGGGTTTTGGGTGGCGAACACGTGGAACGGCTCTTCCAGAGTGTAGGTACGGCCCTGTACTGTGGCTTGGTGTTCCTGCATGGCTTCCAACAAGGCCGATTGGGTCTTCGGCGGAGTACGATTGATCTCGTCGGCCAGCAAGATGTTGCTGAACACTGGCCCCGGCATGAACACCATGCGCCGCTCGCCCGTGCCCGGATCTTCCTGCACCAGATCGGTACCAACGATGTCCGATGGCATGAGATCGGGCGTGAATTGAATGCGGGAAAACTTGAGATCCAGCACCGACGCTACCGTCTGGATGAGCAACGTCTTGGCCAGCCCCGGCACGCCTACGATGATGCTGTTCCCTCCGGCGAACAGGGTCATGAGGATTTGATCGATGACTTCCTCCTGACCAACGATCAGTTTGCGCAACTCCGAGACGATTCTGTCGTGCCCATTCTTGAGTTGACCCGCCAGCGCGACGTCGTCGGAGTGGTCGATGGTTTCAGGTTGTAATTCTGTGCTCATGGATCGATCCTTTAGCCCGTATTGGGCGGTAGTAGACGGTAACAGGCGGTAGTAGGCGGTAGTGAATGCAGCTGAGCGTTCCCGCCCTGCCGCCTCGCTGCTTAATGCGTCATCGAATACATCACGTAGTTCACACCCAGTTTGTACGCCACGTTGGATATCTCGATGGGAATGAATCCGGTGTCGGAGTATTCCCACGATTCGCCGATATCGTTGTTGTAGTTGACAATCATCATCAGCCGCTTTTCCGGGTCGTTGTCCTGGTAGATACCTAGAAAGGCCGACGGTGATCCTTCATAGGGATGCCGGAAATCAAGTGATTCGATATCGAAGAATGAATGAAAGATCGGATGTTCCGGTGTAAGCTGAACCAGCACTCCGCCGGGGAGTATGCGGTCCAACATGTCCATCAAGTTGCGCAAAGCCCACGGGCGCGAGAAGTCGTCGAAGATCATGAAACCGCCCTTCTGGAGATACGCACCCAGGTTCTCCGCCTCCGCGTCGGTCAGCGTCAGGTAGCCTGGTTCCACCAGGTAGGCCAATGGATACTTGAATAGATCGGGGTCTCCCACAGAGATGATGTTACTGCCATCGGTGTTGGCACGGACCCCGGTCAGTTCGTCGATCAGCTGGGTGAAATTCCGGTCGGCCCGTGGGTAGTCGTGATCCCACCGAAAGTTGATGCCACCGAAATACCCACCACCGCCTCCATAGCCAGTCTCTCGTGGAGTATATCGCAGCCGCACAAAGGTGAAGCGGCCGTCGTATGGCACGTTGAACTCTCCAAACACTTCGTCATCTATTTGTGGTGGAGGATCTGGCCTGAAGCCGGGACGCTGGGCGTTGGCGGGCACAGTGATGCCGGTCGCGAGGAGCATAAGTGCGACGACGGTCAGTCGGTCAGCCGGTCGGGCGGTCGCAAGGCACGACGACCACCGCACGACGCACAACGCACGACGCACCCAATTCCGCACACCGGACACCCAACTCCGCACCCTCACCTCTCCCCCCTCATTTCAAGCAACAACTCCAACGCCTCCTCATAGTTTGGCGCCTGCTCCAACGCCTCGAGCACCGTGCTGCGAGCTCCTCGCTGATCTCCGGCAGTCCACTGCGCTAACGCCAATTGGTACAACGCTTCCGATCTATTAAAAGGATTCAGTGCCAATACCGCACGCCGTTCCTGAATAGCCCGTTCCTGTTGTCCCGTGGCCGGGTACCATTGGGCCAGTCTCAGGTGGTCGGCCGTCTCGAAGGGATAGACGTATTGGGCACTCTCCAAGGCTCGGGCGGCCCCGCTCGTGTCCGCCAGGTCGAGGCGAGCCTCGGCCAGCAGCCGGAGGCCCGGGTAATGAGCTTGGTTTCGCGATGTCAATTCCTCCAACTCTACGGCTACCTTGCCGCTGCGGCCCGCTAGATGATGGGCCGTCGCCAGCAGGAAGTAGGGGCTGTTGTCGCCGGCGTACTCTGGGAACAGCGCTTTGGCACGCTCGAGGTAGGGTAGGGAAGAATCCGGATGCGCTCCCATCAAGCCCGCCCCCGTCGCCAGCAGCGCCAGAAAATCGGTGGAATCTTCTTCCGCGCGGCGGACCATGGTTTCCATGGTTGGACGCTCACCTTCACCCGGCAGCTTCATAGCGGCCAAGGGGCCGGCGAACCGGGCACTAAAGTATTCGTCGTAG
>CAXMUQ010000179.1:0-8829 GCA_964196605.1 uncultured Acidimicrobiia bacterium | reverse complement strand
CGGCTGTTCATGTCCTGGTCGGTGAACTCCCAGCCGCCGAACATCCGCACCGCCATGCGCGACCCGGTGGTCGCGTAGACTTCCTTCCGCTCCATGGCGTCGAAGATGGCCTCGCGGGTGTTCTCGGTGGCCCACACCGCGGCCAGCCCAGATGACACCTGCTGCCAGGCGTAGATGGTGCCGGCATCGGTGCTCATGAAGGGGTGGGTCATCCGCTCGGGGCTGGGCTCGTAGCCCACGTGCTTGCCGAAGAAGTTGTCCTCCTGGGCCGTCGCCAGCGACGTGTGGCTGTCGGTCGAGCCGATCATGCCGAAGGCATAGGGGTTGGTACCCAGGCGGGCCTCGATGGCCAACCCGCGTTTGAGTGCCTCGCGGGCGTACTCTCCCGCTAGCATGGCGTCGGTTTTGGCCTCCGACACGTCCAGGTTGCCCACGTCCCAGGTCTCGTAGTCGGCGAACTCGTCGTCAGGCGACAGGAAGGGATGCGCTTCGCCGTCGCCCTTGATCTGGGTCGCCTCGTAGAGAGGTTCCCAGCGAGCACGCGCGGTGACGTACTCCTGGTCGAGGGCCCGCCCGTCGTACTGCGCCTCGAGCGGGAACATGATGCCGTTGGCCAGGTTGCCGTTGTGGGGGATGGCCAGCACCTCGCCTCCCGTCTTCTCCTCATACGTCTCGAGCCAGCGCCACAGGTCACGGGGATTGGTACTTCCCACTGGAGGGGTCATGGTAAAGGGCACCATCTGGCTCCCCTTGTCCCCGCCGTCCCGGTAGACCACTACCCGGTGCATGTTGTTGCCGCGCACCAGGGAGGTCCATTCGTAGCCAATGAAGGCCGTGAAGTGGCCCGGATCGTTGAACGCCTCCGCGGCGTCCACCGTGGCCTGCCAAGCACCGCGGTAGGCCTTGGCGTTGGGGTTGTAGTTCGCCAATACCACGTCAGGGAGGTCGCCTTGGGAGGCCATGCCGATTATCTCCAGCGCGACGTTGACCCCGTCACCGGCCTGGATCCGGTCGTACCAGTCCCGGCCGAGCGGATCGTTCAGAATATGGGGGGCGCCGGCGAACAGGTCGGGGAAGAACCCCATGGCGTCCGAGTGATCCGCGATCACCAGAAAATCCAACGGTCGGGACAATCGGGCCTTCAGCCCCGTGGAGGTAATGACCTGGTCCCCCCGGGCGAACTGGTAGGCGTCGTCTAGGCCCAACCGATTGCCGAAAGCCCCAGCGTCGATAGAGAAGGCCGTGTGAAGATGGGTGTCGCCCCAGAATACCCGGCTGGGGAAGTTGCGGCCGGCGTAAGGCGAGTAGGTGCTGCCCCGGTACACGGTCTTCAGCGCCTCGGCGCCGTCCGGTGGTGGAGGGACCTGCGCCAGGGTAAGGGAAGGAGCGGCAATAAGAAAAAGAACAGCGGTGATTGCCAGCCTAACTGAGCGCATCATTCCAGCCTCGTCTCAATGTGAAGAATCGTGCGTTCGCTTTCGCCGATGTGGGTTTGCGATGGGGATAGCTTACGCGCGAAACCGCAACACCACAAACCGCCCCACGGCCCCAGCCCGCCTTCGCCGTAGTCCAGCACGCTCCGACGCGCCGCGCAAGGTGGCCTGGGGCGCCCGACGTTAAGTTCGACTTCAACCCAGCTCCCGCCAAGCGTGCGAGTCGGGATCCGCGACCACATCTCGAACCCTTCTCATCAACGCCACGCATCTACGTTATTTGGTGACAACAACTTATCCTATCAGATCCGTCGATGGCTCAGGGGTTCCTACAGCCGGATCCTGAATTCTAAAGATTATTTCATACAATCTTGTCATTTGGTTGTCACCACCAGCCTTAGAATCCAGACATAAATGAAGGGGCGCCGGCACGGGGATTTTCCGAAATCCTCAGAGATCCGGCCCACAAGCGGTAGGACCGCCGCAACTACACAACCGCCGCGTGGTGGTGGACTATGCATCCGCCCCGCTCACGTTTGACGACCACGACTTCTTCAATGGACTGCGAATGAACACGTCCACGACGTCAGCTACCGAAACCGCTCCTGCTGAGGGCGCCGTCATGCCCACCAGCATCACCGTCCCCGAGCACACGGTCGAGATAGTGTCCGACTCGGGCGAGGGGGCCCAGAAGTGCGGCCAGCTGTTCGGCCGGGTGTCCGCCCGCATGGGTAACGGCGTATGGACTGTCGAGATCATCCCGGCGGAAATCCAGCCGCCGGCCCGCACGCCCGGTAGCGCCAGCGGCAACCGCATTCGCATAGGCACCAAGCCGGTTACCAACTGGGGTGATGCCGCCAACCTGGTGGTGGCCTTCAACGAGCAGGTGCTGTTGTCGCGCCACCGCCTGGAGGCCATGGCCGACGACGCCATCATCCTGATCGAGAGCAAGTGGGCCGAGCACGACGATCCCGCCATCCGCGAGCAGTGGGCCGCGGCCATGGAGGAAATGGGCGACCGGTCCTACCGTTTCGTCCCGGTGCCGATGGAAGACATCACTCTGGAGATCACCGACGGCCTGACGCGGGGCAAGAACATGTTCGCCCTCGGCATGTTGGCGACGATCTACGGGCGCGACGTCGGCAAGCTCGGGGAGCTGATCGCCCACGAGTTCCGCAAAAAGCCACCCGAAGTCACCGAACTCAACCTGACGCTCCTCGAGGCCGGTCACCAGTGGGCCGAACAGCACCTCGATCTCCGGATCGAAGTCCCCATCGACAAGCCGGGTCGGGCCATGGTGGTGATGAACGGCAACCAGGCGGTGGCCATGGGGGCCATCGCCGCGGGTATGGAACTGTGTGCCATGTATCCCATCACCCCCGCCACGTCGTCGTCGCATTACCTGAGCGAAATCTTCGAGAACTTTGGCGGCATGGTCCACCAGGCGGAAGATGAGATAGCCGCCGCCGGCGTCGCCATCGGCGCCTCGTATGCCGGCAAGGTTGCGTTCACCATCACCTCCGGCCCTGGCCTGGCACTCAAGACAGAATTTCTCGGCCTGGCGGTCATGACCGAAATGCCGCTGGTCCTGGTGGATGTGCAGCGGGGCGGGCCCAGCACAGGGCTCCCCACCAAGGTCGAGCAGTCGGACCTGCTGGCGGCCATCTTCGGCCAACCGGGAGACGCACCGCACGTGGTCATGGCACCGGCCACCATCGATGAGTGCTTTGCCTGCATGGTGACGGCGCGGCGCATAGCCGAAGCGTTTCGCTGCCTGGTCATGGTGTTGACGGACGCCAATCTGGCCACAGGCGTGCAGCCGTTCCCCCGCCCCGACGTGACCACCGAGTGGATTGCCGCCCCGCCGGACCTCGGCCCCGTGCCTGATGGCGCGCGGCCCTACGAGTGGGATCGCGAAGCCGGCGTATCCCGCCGCATCGTCCCCGGTCAACCGGGCGGGATGTACACCGCCACCGGCCTGTCACACGACCAAAACAGCCAGGTGGCCTATAGCCCGGATGTCCATCAGCTTGGCAGCGCCATGCGAAGCCGGAAGTTGGCAGTGTTTCAGGGAACGCTCGAACCACCACCGGTGTATGGCGATGAAACGGGCGACCTGCTCGTGGTTGGCTGGGGCAGCACCAAGGGCGCCATCGAAGAAGCGGTGGACCGGGTCAGGAATGACGGACGAGCCGTATCGTCCCTGCACATCCGGTTCCTCAACCCGCTCGAGCCTGGACTGAAGGAGATCTTCAACCGGTTTGGCAAGGTGATGACGGTGGAGATCAACTACAGCGACGATCCCACGGCCCCGTTTATTACCGAAGAGAATCGCCGGCGCGGCCAGTTGTCCTGGCTGCTGAGAGCCCAGACGCTGGTCGACGTAGACTGTTGGACCCGCGTGGCCGGCGAGCCGCTTAGGCCAGGGCAGATCCACGACGCCATCCTAGAGCACCTCGACCAGGGGACCGGATCATGATGGAGATGGGTTGTTCATTGCTCGGTTGCGGGATCGAAGAAGACCAGTCGTGGTCGATGGACGACTACGCGAGCGGTACGGCGCGCTGGTGCCCGGGGTGCGGTGACCACGCGGTGCTCACCGGTGTTGAACGACTGCTCGAGGCCGAACAGTTGGCGCCGGAGCGGACAGTGTTCGTCTCGGGCATCGGCTGCTCCAGCCGGTTCCCCCACTACGTCAACACCTACGGCTTCCACGGTCTCCACGGCCGGGCGCTGCCGGTGGCCATCGGCGTCAAGCTGCGCCGGCCAGACCTCGATGTGTTCGTGGTCATGGTGGACGGCGACTGCTGCTCGATCGGCGCCGGGCACTGGATCCACACCACACGATACAACCCCAACATGACCGTACTCATGCTGGACAACGGGGTCTATGGCCTGACCAAGAACCAGACCTCGCCCACGTCTCCCCAGGGCTTGCCGAGCATGACGCAACCGAAGGGCGCGTACCTCCCAGGCCTCAATCCGATCTCGACGACACTCAGCGTGACCAACGCGTCCTTCGTGGCCCAGACCGGCGACTGGATCCCGGAGCACCTCTACCAGACAATCAGTGCCGCGTTCCACCACCGCGGATTCTCCTTCGTTCGGATCCTGCAGCGCTGTCCCAAGTTCACCGACAAACTATTCATGGACGCGGTACGCGACCCGAACGTGGTCGAGTTGATGGTGCACCCCAACGGCATCCCGACGACGGGGCTCGACGAGATCTACAAGAATCATGTCGAGCACGACCCGTCGGACCTGCAGTCGGCCCATCGCCTGGCGGAACTGGGCGAGAAGATCCGGCTGGGGCTTTTCTATCAAAACGAATCCCTCCCGGTTTACGAGGAGGTTCGCAGCGAGCACTTGCAGTCGGCCGACCGCAAGATCGAACTGCTGAACGAGGAGTTGGACCGCTATGCCGTCTGACGAGCGAATGGAGCGCGCATCTTCTGTCCTGGAGGATCAACGAAACGTGTTCCGCTCGGCACTGGGAACCACCGTGGATCAGATCGACCACTACCTCGCCGAGCACGGCCAATCGGCCAACGGCGGTAGCGGGCGGGCCGCGGATGAATTGGGGCCGTTCGCGGCCGGTCGAATCGACGTAGACCGATTTTCCCAGCTGTTCCGCACCGCCACCCTCGACGGCCGGGTTCGCGAAACCATCGAGCGGGCGCGCGACACCATTGCGGAACTCGCCGGCCGCAACACCGGTCTCTTTCAGGTAACCGTTAAGAGCGGCACCGACTTGGGGAGCGCCGTGGCGCGTGCTTTGGAGGAAATCGGCCGTGCGTTCGTCGCCGCCCGCGTTTTCGACCTGGCCCGCGCAGACGGCTACAAGGACCGACAGCACTCCCGGTCCCTCGGATCGTTCCCCTTCTCCCAGTGGAACAATCGCGAGCGCAGTATGGCTCCCCCGCTTGTCGTAGTAGTCGATGGCGCCGATCTCGACTGCGCCTCCCTGGCCAGGTTAATGGACGGATCGACGCACATCGTTCTAATGGTTCAGGGCGATGCACCACCGGCGCCACTGGTTAGGCTCATCACACCGGGAACCTTCGTGCTCCAAACGCACGACGGTTCCGGACTGGACCGATTTGCGGCATGGGATGGCCCGGCCATCGCCGCCTGGTTGCCAGAATCGGCCGCGCGCTTCGTCCACGACCCCTCGGCCGGGTCCACCCTCGCCGATCGGCTGACCGTCGACCACATTCCGGACGAAAAGTCCGTCCGCCCCGTCGGCGGCGCCAGCGTGCTCCAACAACTCGAGGAACTGAAGCAACTGGAACTCCTCGCCACCGCCGGCAACCAGACCGCTGACGCCACCGCCCTCGCAGCCCCCGCGGCCCCCTCGGCCCCCGCTGTCGCCCCCGCCGATAAGCTGGCCGCCTGGCTCCTACAGCAAGCCGATCTCAACGACGTGGTCTGAGCGTCCCACGATGACCCTGACAACTGTCCTGATCCCGGTCCTGATCCTAGGCGGCGTAGGGCTCACCTTCGCCGCGCTCATTGCGGTAACCCACCGCCGTTTCAAGGTGTGGGAGGATCCCCGGATCGATGGAGTGGTCGACCTCCTTCCAGGATCCAATTGCGGAGCCTGCGGCAAGGCGGGCTGCAGGGCCTTCGGCGAGGCACTGGTATCAGGATCGGTGCAGCCCGCCACGTGTACGGTCTTGAGTCCGGATGGAGTGGACGACGTGGCCGAGTTCCTCGGGGTGGACGCAGGCGAAGCCAACAAGAGAGTCGCCCGTCTGCTGTGCGCCGGTGGCTGCGACGTGGCCCCGCCGCTGGCGGAGTACCGGGGCCTGTCTACGTGCAAGGCCGCCGCCGCGGTTGCCGGCGGTGGCAAGGGCTGCGCCTGGGGCTGTCTCGGCCTGGCGGATTGCGAGGTCGTCTGCGATCTCGACGCCATCTTCATGAGCCCGGTCGGGTTGCCGGTGGTCATCCCCGAACGGTGCACCGCGTGCAACGACTGCGTCGAAGCATGCCCCAAGGATCTGTTCGTCCTCATGCCGGTGGAGCAGCACCTCATCGTGCAGTGCCGTAACGCGCTCGAGGGCGATCTGGCCGAGGCTCACTGCGGCGTGGCATGCACAGCCTGCGGCAAGTGCGCGCTCGATGCGGCCACGGGACTGATCGAGATGATCGACGGCTTGGCGGTCGTGGATTACAGCAAGAACGAGTTGGCGGGTCCGGACGCGACGGTTCGTTGTCCTACCGGAGCCATCGTGTGGGTCGACGGAGCCCAGACGTTCGAGCCCACCCGTCCATCTGAAGCCGAGAGGGTATTAGCGTGATCTTCAAGAAGACAGCCCCCGCAGCACCAACGCCCAAGTATCCCGGCATCCCCACCGCCGTCGACGGCACCGCCTCCGTGGTGGAAATGGAGACGGCGGCCAGTGAAGGCGCGGGAGCTTACCCCATTACGCCGTCAACGCAGATGGGCGAAGGATGGGCGGCCGCGGTGGCTGCCGGGAAGACCAACGTGGGCGGCCGTCGGCTCATCTTCTTCGAGCCCGAGGGAGAGCACGCGGCAGCAGCGGTGACGGCCGGACTCAGCATGACCGGCCTCCGTGCCACCAACTTCTCGAGCGGGCAGGGCATCGCCTACATGCACGAGTCACTCTACGCCGCGGTCGGGAAGCGCCTCACGTACGTGCTCAACATCGCGGCCCGGGCCATGACCAAGCATGCGCTCAACGTACATGCCGGTCACGATGACTATCACGCGGTAGACGACACCGGCTTCTTCCAGCTGTTTGCCAAGGACGCCCAGGAAGCGGCCGATCTGAATCTGATCTCGCACCGGATCGCCGAGCTGTCGCTCAATCCTGGTATCTGTGCCCAGGACGGGTTTCTTACCAGCCACGTGATCGAATCAGTGAAGATGCCCGAGCGTGAACTGGTCCGCGAATACTTGGGCGACCCAGCGGATATCATCGACTCACCCACCCCGGCCCAGCGCTATGTGCTGGGCGAGAAGCGCCGCCGCATCCCGGAGATGTTCGACCTGGATTATCCCACCATGCAGGGTGTGGTCCAGAATCAGGACTCGTACCAGCAGGGCGTGGCCGCCCAGCGGCCGTTCTACTTCGACCACATCCCCGAACTGACCGAGCAGGCGATGTCCGAGTTCGCCGCCCTGACCGGACGCCGCTACCAACGTGCAATGGGGTACCTCCTGGACGACGCCGAGTATGTCATTGCCGGCCAGGGGTCTGTGGTGTCCAACGCCGAAGCCGTATGTGATTACCTGCGCGAGCATCGAGGCCTCAAGGTCGGCGTCCTCAACGTCACCATGTTCCGGCCCTTCCCCGCCGACGTGATTACCCACCTCCTGAGTGGCAAGCGGCGCGTAGTGGTACTGGAGCGACTGGACCAGCCCCTGGCGGTCGATCCCCCCATTCTCCGCGAGATACGCGCAGCCATGAACAAGGCCGTGGAAAACGGCCGCGCCAACGGCACTGCTCCCTACCCGGGCCTGGCGCCGTGCACCGCTGACGATGTTCCGGATTTCTATACCGGGTGCTTCGGCCTGGGCAGTCGTGACCTGCAGCCTGCGCACTTGATAGCCGCGGTCGACAACATGCTGGACGGCGGCACGCACCGCCGCCAGTTCTACCTCGGTACCGACTTCGTAAGGCGTGACACGCGGCTTCCCAAGCTCCAGATCTGGCAGGAGGAGTTGCTGCAGACGTATCCCAACATCGAGGAACTGTCACTCCCACTGGGGGAGGACGTCAATCTCCTCCCCAAAGGATCGACCTCGATCCGCATCCACTCAGTGGGTGGTTGGGGCGCGATCACCATGGGTAAGAACGTGGCCATGACGGCGTCCGACCTGTTGGGACTCTACATCAAGGCCAACCCCAAGTACGGCTCGGAAAAGAAGGGCCAACCGACAACTTTCTACGCCACGTTGGCCAAGGAGCCCATCCGCCTCAATTGCGAGCTGAAGTACGTCAACGTGGTGCTGGCGCCCGATCCCAACGTGTTCCGCCACTCCGACCCGCTGGCCGGCCTGGAAGACGGCGGCGTCTTCATCATCCAGACCGACCGGCCGCCCGAGGAATTCTGGAACAGCATGCCGGCGACCGGCCAACAGGCCATCAAGGACCGTAACATCAAGGTCTACACCCTCGACGCTTTCGCGATCGCAATGGAAGAGGCCTCCGACAGTGACCTGCGGTACCGTATGCAGGGCGCCGCCTTCATGGGAGCGTTTTTCAAAGTGTCGGGGTTGCTCGAGCGCGAAGGACTCGAAGAGGACAGGCTGTTTGAGGGCATCAAGGTACAGCTTGACAAGAAGTTCAGCTCCCGGGGCGAGCACGTGGTGCAGGACAATCTCCGGGTCATCAAGCGCGGCTTCGAGGAAGTCATCCAGATCGACACC
>CAXMUQ010000178.1:0-24709 GCA_964196605.1 uncultured Acidimicrobiia bacterium | reverse complement strand
CAACTCCGGCGCCCGCTACCGCCTCTATGAGATTGATGCCATGCTCTTCTTCTGCGGCGAAGTGCTCCCAGAAGTTGGTGACGCCAAATGCGCCGGTGCAGCTATTGAGGGCGCGGTCCAGGCTGGCCCGGTCCGACAGGTCGCCGGCCACAACCTGGGCGCCCACATCCGCCAGGGCCTTGGCCTTGTCGCTGTCGGGGTTTCGAGTGAGGGCCCGAACCCGGTAGCCCGCGGTCAAGAGGTGCCGGGCAACGCTGCCGCCCTGGCCGCCGGTAGCGCCAGTCACCAGGATGGTCATGGGGTCGCTCTCCAGAGGGGAAGACTGTCGAGCGGCACGTTCGTCAAGAGAAGGGCCGCTCGGCTAGCTCGAACGATAGCCTCGGGATGGGGGGCACGTCAAAGAAGGGCGGTAAGACGGGAGGGGCGGTATTGGGCGGTAACCGGCGGTACTCATTTTATCCTACCGCCCGTTACCGCCTTTCCCGCCTACTACCGCCCATTTTCACTCATAGTGCAACGCTTCCACCGGTTGCACCCTCGCGGCCCTGCGGGCGGGAAAGAAACACGCCGCCACGGCGACCAACGAGAGCAGCAGGGCCACGGCGCCAAACGTCAAAGGATCGGTCGGCGCTACACCGAAGAGCATCGTGGACATTAGCCGCGTGAGGCCGAATGCCCCGACCAAGCCGACGCCCACTCCCACAAGGGCGATGGCCATGCCCTGTTTCAGGACCATCAGGCTTACCTGATGCTCTTGGGCGCCGAGGGCCATGCGCACGCCGATCTCCCGAGTTCGCTGGCTCACCACGTAGGAAATGACGCCGTAGATACCAACCGTGCCGAGCACCAGAGCCACCAGCGCGGCTATGGACAGTAGCAGCATGGTGAAGGAATTCCGGGCGGTGTCGGCCTTGAGGATGTCGGCCGCGGTGCGCACGTTGGCAATCGGGAGGGTGGCGTCCATCGACCACAGCTCCTGCCGCGCCGCCGGCATCACGGACGTCGGTTCCACGCTGGTCCGAACCACCACGGTCATGGTGCCGCGCCGCCAGCCAGCTTCACCAGTATCGGCCGCGATTTGCGGCCAGTAAATGATGGTTGGGGCGTCCTCAACCAGCCCGTTGTCCCGAACGTCGGCCGCCACACCGACGATGGTGTACCAGCTCGTTCGTTCTTCAAGGTTGATCCCGTTAGCGATCCGCTTACCGATGGCGCTCTCACCGGGCCACTCCTGTCGGGCGTACGCCTCGCTCACCACCACCGCGCCGGTCCGGTTGTCCAAATCACTCTGTTCGATGGCGCGCCCCTCTAGCAGCGGCACGCCGGCGGTCTGGAAGTATCCCGAGCTTACCCATTTGCTTCGAACGATCGGAGGAAGTTCATCCTGCTGTGGGGGATGGTCTTCCGCGATGGCGCCCTGGTTAGAGTTGTTGCCAGTCATGGTGAAGCTGTTGATTGTGCTCGCTTTCACCACGCCGGGGACCGACCCGAGTCGTGTGACCAGCTCCTCATAGAAAGCCGCCACGTCGGTATCCTCGGGGTAGCTGGCCGTCGGGAGGGACACGCGGAATGTGAGTACATTCTCCGCCGTGAACCCAGGATCGACGTTCTTCATCTGCCAGTAGCTCCGGGCCATCAGGCCCGATCCCACCAGGAGCACCAGAGCCAGCGCCACCTGTGACACTACCAGGGTGTTGCGGGCCCGGTGGGTTTCCTTCCCGGCTGAACTGCCCCGGCCGCCGTCCTTTAGGGCGTTGACCAGGTTGGGAACACCATACTTGACGATGGGCACCACGCCGAAGAACAGGCCCGCCAAGAGTGAGACTGCCGCGGCGTAGCCCAGCACCGTCATGTTGAGGCCCGCGCCTGACAGTCGGGGAATGTCGAACGGTGTCGACGCAACCAGAACCGACGTGCCGACCACAGCGAGCAGGATTCCCACGGCGCCGCCAACCGCCGCCAAGGTGATCGACTCGGTGAGATACTGCGCCACGATTTCCCTGCGCCCGGCGCCCAACGCGGTGCGGACGGCTATTTCCTTCTGCTGCGCTTCGGCTCTCACCAGGAACAAGTTGGCCACGTTGGCGGTGGCGATGAGCAGCACGAGAGCCACCGTACCCAGCAGGATCCAAAGCGCCTGTTCGATGTCACCTACGATCGCTTCCCTCAAGGGTTCGAGGTAAGCGCTCATCTGGGCGTCCTGCATCAACCCGGCGGTTATCTGCCCCGGGTAGGCGTCCGGCAGCGTAACCAGCATGCGATTGAGATCGGCCGCAGCCGCTTCCATGGTCACACCGGGCGCCAGCCGGGCCACCGCCTCGAAGGAGAAGTTGGCCTGGCCCAATGTCGTTGGATCGATCCGGTGTTGCAGCCAGACCTGCGCATCCTCGGTGGGGTAATCGAAGTCTGCTGCCATGACGCCAACGACCTGGTAGCTCGTGCCGTTCAGTTCTATGGTCTGCCCCACGATCCGGGGATCGGCGCCGAAGCGGCTGAGCCACAGCTCTTCTGACAGAAGCGCCACGTCCGGCGAGCCCCACGCATCGTCGTCCGGCGAAAACACACGGCCCATGAGCGCGTTGGCTTGGAGCACGCGGAACACGGGTGAGGTGGCGGACGCCGCGGGAATGCGCACCGGGTCACCCGCCTCGGTCAAATTGAGCGATAACTCGTTGGTGAGCCCGATGTCGGTGAATGAGCGCTGCTGCTCGCGGTACAGCGTGTAGGTGGTGTTGGACTGCTCGAACTCTTCGATGTCGATCCCGGGGGCCGTGTGCCACAGCATTACCAGTTGGTTCGACTCCGGGTAGGGCAGCGGCCGGAGCAACACGCCCTCGACCACGCTGAAGATGGTAGTGTTGGCGCCGATGCCGAGCGCCAGGGTGCCGATGGCGATGGCGGAAAACACCGGTGTTTTCAGGAGCTTCCGACTGGCGTACTTGATCTGAGAGAGGGGCCGCACGATGGTCTCCAGGTCACGGTTTGTTGGGACTCAGGAGGCTGTACGATAGGGATGATGGTGATGTTTCAAGGTGGGACGAGAGCCTACGCCAACTCTCTTTCCATAAGAACCACCTCTTTCATCCCGCCCTCGGTGTTCTGGCGACCGACTTCACGGAAGCCCATTCGCTGGTGGAATGCGATCGACCCTGGATTGGGTGGTTGGAGATTCACCTCGCACGTCAACAAATCGGCTAACGGAGCGGCGAACTCCGCGAGGTCCTGGTACAACAGCCGGCCCACGCCGGAGCCCCTCGCCGGTTCGGCCACGATGATGCGGTCTACATAGACGAACCGTACACGGTTGGCCTGGAACCACTCGAAGTTGGGACTGGGGTAGGTGAGTTCCGGCGTTAGAGCCGTAACGAACCCGGCGATGTTGCCGGCCCGTTGGGCGACGCGAAAGTACGGCGCGTGCACCCGGAACCAGTCGAATTTGGCCAAATCAAGTGAATTGACGTGTGGAGCGGCGGCTTCATTGAGGTGTCGTAACACTGGCAGGTCATCGATGGAGACTGCGCGGAGGAGCGTTGTCATCGTTTCACCAGATGAGCGGGCGTGGCGTCGAGGTACACAGCGCGGATGCGGCGGGCCAGGTCCCTATATCCCTCGAGGCCGGTGGGTACCTTCTTGCTGTGCTGGGCTTCGATGACTCGGAGATAGTCCGCTATGTGTTCATCTTCTCCTGTCAGCACTATGCCGCCGAGGTGAATGCCGTGGAGGGAAGCCTCGGCCAGGTCACCGGCAACCGGCGGCCATCTGCTGGCGACCAGTTCCAGGGCAATGGCTGTCTCGCCGGTCAGGCTGAGGAGGCCCACGTCCTGCAGCCGGTCGGCCAGCTCCTGGGCAACTTGGCCTGTCCGCCCCTTGATCTCGATGTCGCCGTCATCCCTTAGTGCGTTCAAGGCGCGTTCGAGCACACTCGCTGTGGCGGAGTGCACGCGGGTCTTGGCGCTAAGTTCCGTGGCGGTCACGGCCACAGTCGCTCCGTGTGCCAGCCGTCTTCCGCCCGGTGGTAGCTGATACGATCGTGCAACCGGTTGGCCCGGCCTTGCCAGAATTCGATCGACTCTGGCGTGACGCGATAGCCGCCCCAGAACGAGGGCAAGGGGATTTCCTGACCAGCGAACCGTTGTTTGATTTTGTTCACGCTCTCTTCCAGAGCTGACCGTTCTGGTAGCGTTTCGCTCTGTCGCGACGCCCATGCGCCCACGCGACTCCCGCGCGATCGGGTACGGAAATAGGCGGCGGATTCTTCCTCGCTGATCCGCTCGACCGTGCCTTCGATTCGCACTTGACGCTCGAGGATAGGCCAGTGGAATAGCAGTGCCGCAAGCGGATTCTCGTCGAGTTCCTTGGCCTTACGGCTGCCATAGTTGGTGAAGAATACGAACCCGTCTCGGTTCCAGCGCTTGAGGAGCACGGCTCTGGCCGACGGCCGGCCCGCGGGAGTGCAAGTGGAAAGAATCATTGTCTCGGGGAGGAGGATGCCGGATTCTTCTGCTGCGCGGAACCACTCACCGAACAGTGCCACCGGGTCGTCGCCGGCGGCCAAGTCGGGGAGTCCCAGAGCAACACCCTTACCGGCGGTGAACAGAGTCTTGAGTTTAGCGCGAATAGACATGACGATCACCCGGCTCCCTGGAGCTCGGCTGTCCGCTTCGGTGCTGGCATCAAACCGCCGCCGCCGGCTCGGCGTAATCGGGTTCGAACATCGCCGCGCGGATGGCCTCGACCGTAAGATGTTTGCCGTCCGTCTCCTGGGCCAACCCCTGCTGGAAGGCCACTTCGGCCACGCCGGCTGCAATGGCGGCCGACACCTCGCGCACGCTCTCGAGTGGCGGGAAAACGCGCCCCATGGCGATGTCGTCATCACTGACTTCGTTGGCCAAAATTCGTGACGCCACAAAGAACATTTCGTCGGTTACCTGGCGAGCCTGTGAGACGATCACCCCCAGTCCAACGCCCGGGAAGATGTAGACGTTGTTGCCCTGTCCCGGCACGAAACGTTTCCCTTCATACTCGACTGGGTCGAACGGGCTCCCACTGGCGAACACCACCCGGCCATTGCTCCAGCCATAGGCCTGTTCGGCCGTGCACTCCGACTTGGAAGTCGGATTCGACAGGGCGAACACGATCGGTCGATCGTTGACGGCGGCCATGCGCTCGATCACGTCCTGAGTGAACACCGCCGGCACTCCAGCGACACCGACTAGTGCTGATGGCCTGAGCTTGTCCACCGCTTCGGCCAAACTGCCAATGTGCTCGTGGTCGTGGGCAAACCGCTGTTTGTGCGGCGTCAGGTCGGTGCGACTCTGCACCACCAGGCCCCGGGAGTCGAGGAACCAGCAGCGGCGGAGCGCTTCCTGTTCACTCAGACCCTCGTCCTGCAGGGCGGCCACCAGGAGATTACCGATGCCGATGCCGGCCTCACCGGCGCCGAAGAAGAGGAACTGTCCATCGCGCAGGGTGCCGCCGGTGATTCGCTGCGCCGAGTAGAGGCCGGCCAGGGCGACAGCGGCGGTACCTTGGATGTCGTCATTGAAGGTGCAGATCCGGTTACGGTACTCGTTCAGCAACCGGAAAGCATTGCGAGTGGCGAAGTCTTCAAACTGGATGACCGCGTTGGGGAAGGCGGCGCTGGCCGCCGTGATGAATTCCTCCACAAGCTCGTCGTAGTCGGTTCCCCTCACGCGGTGTTGTGCCAGGCCGATGTACAACGGGTCGTTGAGCAGAGATTCGTTTTCCGTGCCCACGTCCAGAGTAATAGGGAGGCATTTCGTCGGGTGGATCCCGGCGCACGCGGTGTAGAGTGACAGCTTGCCGACGGGAATGCCCATGCCAGACGCGCCGAGGTCACCGAGGCCGAGTATCCGCTCGCCGTCGGTGACGACGATGATGCGGACGTCGCGGTGTGGCCATTGGTCCAGCAACTCGGCGATTCTGCCCCGGTCGTTGGCGGACAGAAACAGGCCCCGAGGGCGGCGAAAAATGTGAGCGTATTCCTGGCACGCCTGGCCCACGGTTGGCGTGTAGACGATGGGCATGAGCTCCGCCAGGTGATCGATCAGCACTCTGTAAAACAGTGTCTCGTTCCGGTCTTGCAGGTTGGTGATGGCGATGTAGCGATCAAGGTCGGTGGCCCTGGCGCGTACGCCGTTCATGACGCGTGTCACTTGCAGTTGCTGGCTGATTACGGCGGGAGGGAGCAGGCCCCTGAGCCCCAGCGCGCCCCGCTCTGCGTCGGTGAAGGCGGTGCCCTTGTTGCGGACAGGGTCGTGCAGCAGCTTCACACCCCGATTTGAATCGGTGGTGTCGTGTGGGGTACCGGGTGCTCCGAAATTCATCGTCATTGACCCACGTCTCCGGTGGCTGCCGCGGGTTGTGCTTCGAACCCGAGGGCGTGCTCCACGAACTTGTTTCGGAATACTCCGTCGGGGTCCACCCGGCGGCACAGCGACCGAAATGTAGCCAGTTCCGGGTACAGGTGTTCCACCGTGTGCCCTTCGAGTAGAAAATATTTGCCCCAGTGAGGGCGGGCCTGGAACAGAGCGGCCATACTCTCCGCCAGAAAGTCGGCCATCCCGTAGAACGCATCCCGTGGTTCCACATAGGTGATGAAGCTGATGGCGTACCACGCGTCGGCCGAGCCGCTGGCCATCGACAGCATAGTGTCGTCGGCCAGTACGCGGCGGAAACAGATGGGGTAGTGGTGGGTGAACGTCCCGGTCAGGGCGTTCAGCCGGCTGGCCATGTCCACTGACTCGAGCCGGGCCCGGAGTGGATTGGATACGGTACCCGTGCCGGCGAACACCTCGAGAACTTCACGAACGTATGCGGCCGCCTCGGGCAGCTGGGGAGCGGCGACGAAGAGTTCGATTTCCAGGTGGCGGAACATCTCGTGTTCCATGATCAGTTGCCGCTCGCTCCAATCCGATACCGGCGGGGTGCGCGCTACCAGCAGCGGAAACAACCGCTGGTAGAAAGTCTTGACCGGACCGTCATGTCCGAACACAGACATAAGAGACTTGAGCATCAAATGAAAGCCCACGTCAAGCCACGCGAGCCAGTAGACTCGGTAAAGCGGGGCCAACCTGCTGGGTCTACCCGACGCGGCGTCGACACGGCGCTCCTGGTCATACCAATCCCACAAGTGGGGAATCAAGTAGAACTGCTGGAGCGGGAACGCCGCCTCGCGGGAAAGAGTCTCTTGCAAGTCGCCGGTCCGCTGAATCGACTCGGTTATCAAGTAGCGGGGGACGCACTTGAATCGAACCGACAATATGACTCCCATGCACCCGATGGCACACCGGGCGGCCCGCAACTCCGGACCGCCGGTCCAAGTATGCACCACCGCGAGACCCGACTCTGGGTCGAAAGCGGCCACCCGTATCTCTTCCATGTAGTGGGACAGGCTGTGCTTGCCCGAGCCGTGCGTGCCGGTCGAGATCGACCCGGCGATGGTTTGTTCGGTGATGAGGCCCATTGAGGGCAAAGTGGCGTTTGCCTGACGCCGGAGCCTGCGCAGAATCACCTTGAGCTGGCACCCGCCGCCCACGGTGGCCCAGATCTGCCCCTCATCATCGGTCGAGGTTTGGACGTTGTCGAAATGACGCATGTCGATCACCGCATCGTCAGATTCGATGCCACCGCTCCAGGCGTGACGGGAGGCGACGACCCGCACCTGTCCCCCGGCGTGCCGGTCGAGGATCGCCAACACTTCCGACTCAGTCCGCGGGGCGTACAGGTGACGAGGCCGGAACCTGATATTGCGGCCGAAGTTGGTGATGACAGAAGGCTGGCGTGTCATGATCCGTCGATCAGCTTTCTGATTTCTGCCAGTTCATCACGTGCCCAGCGAGCCTCAGGGGATCCCGGGAAGCGCTCGACCAGCCGGGCGAGTTCCGGGGCGGCGCGCGGGGGGTCGTGCTGGTGATCGAGCGCCAATTCGATCAACTCACGCGTGAGGAGTAATTCCCACCTCGATGATCGCTCGCCCCGTTGACGAGCGGCACGGAACCACCGACCCGCCTCATCGAATCGTTGGAGATGGTCGCGCAGCAGGCGCGCCAACCGGAGGCACGCTTCCGCGTCGGTGGGATCGTCATCGGCGTAACCTCGGTAGAGGGTGACCGCGTTCAGGTAGTCGCCCTGTGCCACCAGAGCTTCTGCCTGGGAATAGGCGTGTTGGTAAGGTGTGGAGGATCCCGAGGGGTTGTGAATGGCACGGGCGGCCCGGCCTGCTCCCAGAGTGACGGACCGGGCGATGGTGTAAATCCCTCCGGCGAGCACGACGGAGGCCCCGACCATCGACGCCACCAGCGGCCAGCCGAACCTGTCACTTAGCAGCATCCCGAGGACCATGCCGATGATGATCCCCACGCCACTCCAGATGAGAGTCCGGAGCCGCTGGATGTCGTCGGCGGTGTCGCGATCGCGGAGGGGCATGGGGCGATGACGGTAGGGCTAGATTGGGATCAACAAGTACATTTATTGATGTTACCGCGAGGATAGCATGGCCACCAGTTGGATAACCATCCCCGGCGTCGTAACCAAGGGATACGGCGTCGCGTCAGGCAACGACTCGCCGCGCTTTCCCGGTGGCACCATCCGAGCCCAATCACAGCATTTTCTGGCCGGGGGAATCGACATATCCCCATACTATCCCGGAACGTTGAACGTCGACATCGCCCCCCGCCGGTTCACCGTGCTCCGCCCGCGCCACACGCTAACTGACGTGTCCTGGTGTCCTGACGTTCCCGCCGAGACCTTCTCGTTCTCACCGTGCCGTATCCTCCTCCCCACCGGCCCCATCGACGGCCTAGTGTACTATCCCCATCCCGAAACCAAACCGGAACACCACCACCCACCGACCGTTCTCGAAATCCTGGCACCGTTCATCGATGGGCTAGACACTGGGAGCACCCTTGAGCTCGCTTTGGACCCAGCCGAGGTGGTTGTCACAGGGTAGCGCGTAGTGCGTGCTGTAGGACGGGCTAAGACGTCTTTTCCCTCTTAGCCGTCTTAGCCCTCTTAGTCCTCCCACAGCACTACCAACATTTAGTGCCTCACCCTCTTATGCTTAAACCTCTCATCCCCCATCTCGCCCACCCAGATCTCGGACTTCGGCCACTCACCTTTGATATACGCCACCCGGGTCCCGTTAGGTGACAGCCGCCCGTATAGCGCCGGGTCAACCACCTCCACGGGCACCGATCCCGCGGGTGTCATCCGATACACTCCGGTCGTGCCGGTTTGCTGACGGGAGAAGACGATGGTGGCGCCATCGGGTGCCCACGAGGGGAACATGTCTCGCAGGTGTCCGGAGGTGACTTGCCGCTGCCGGGACCCGTCGTTCCGCATGACCCACAGGTGATCGGAACTGGTATCCTGGGCGGCATAGAAGGCCACACGCTGTCCATCCGGAGACCAGGCCGGATTCCAGTCGTCGCGCGTGCTGTTGCTCAAATTGGTCCGATCGCCGCCGCTTGCCGACATGCGGAACACCTGGGAACGACCGTCGACGCGGGCTGTGAACAGCAGCGCAGAGCCGTCAGGAGACCACGCCGGCGCCGACTCGTCCGTGTCCGTGTCGGTCAGTTGGGTTACCGTTTCCGTTTCCAGGTCGATGACGTACACGTCCCAATCGTTGGAACCCTCGGCTTTCCCGGTGAAGGCCATACTGTGTCCGTCCGGGTGCCAGGACGTCCACCTTGCCGATGCCAGGCCGTGCGGGACGGGATGAACATCCTTGCCGTTGGCCTTCATGGTAAAGATGTCCGACCCCCACGGCTCCTCTGTTTGGATGGTAGTGAAGGAAAGCCGCTCACCGTCGGGCGACCATGATACCTCCTGGAAGAACCCCTTGCCCTCTTGGGCGGCTAGCACCAGCAGAGGCAGGGGTATGAAGGCAGCAGACAACAAGCACAACTTCATCGTCCCGCGCATGGCAGGCCTCCCAATCAATGCGAATCCGCGGCGCGGGGCGCCGGCACCTCGAGATCGTTCCAGAACAGCAGCGCGTTGTACACCAACGCGTGGTCATGTTGGTTAATGTGGCGGTGCATCGGATTCCAGGCGAACAGCACCAGGTGCCCATTGCCCAGCGTGGTGTGCACCATGGCGGCTTCACCGTCCAGCTTTCCCTTGACGATGCCGCCAGACTGCACCAACGGCGGAACCTCCTCCGCGTCACTCTCGTCGCCGTCACCACCCTCGGCATCCGGCCCGACGTACTTGGTGCCGAACTGGAGCGGCACCAGGTAGCGGCGATGCTTGGCCAGGCTGAACAGCGGACCGTTGCCGCGGAACACGTGGGTCAGCTCAGGGTAGCCGTAGGTGAGCGGGGATTCGGGCTGGAGCACTTTGGCGGTGATCACCGACCCAGGCGTGTTGAGGCCCGATGGCCGCTTGACCGACACGTCGTGAACCATTCCCGTTTCCGTAACCAGAGTGGTACCCGACCCGAGGGCCACCACGGTGCCGCCTGCTTCCACGAACCGACGGATCGCCTCCAGCCCTACGAACCCGATGCCACCGGTGATGTCTTCCGCCGACATGATCAAGCCATGGCTGGGGTATTCCGGCGTCGTGGTGTAGGCCAGGGGCGACCACTTGGGATCTACGCCGGCCACTATGCTCTTGGCCCGGGTCCCGCCGCCGAACTGTGGTATCAACAGCACGTCGAAATCACGTCGCAGTTCAGCCGCCCGTACGCGGTCCTTTCCGATGAAGGTGTAGGGCACGCCCGCCTGGTCAAGCGTGTAGCGTACCCAGCCGGCGTTCTGGGTAGAGAGCCAGCTCTGGAACACTGCGATTCGAGGAACGTCCAATGTATGTAGCTCGACATCGGGCATGCGCCGCAGCGACACCAGCTCTAGAGATCTGGTGGATAGCGCCGCGCGTAGTTGTGCCTCGGAAACGCTGTCGGCCTCGATCAGAAGCGTACCAGCGGGATAGCTACGATCGCCTTCTTCAAATGCTTCTTCGGCGGCATAAACGGGCACGTCCGTAAGCGCAAAACGGAATGGACCCAGTTCACGCTGAGCCATATGGGGAATGGCCCAGACATCTCTGGCTCGTGGAAGGTTGGCCCCAGTGCCGAACGGTCCATCCCCGGCCAGAGGATCGACAGCCACTTCGAGTACCGAGGCGTCGTCGATGCGGTTCGTCTCCACGCCCAACAGCAGGCCCAGCGTCCAGGCAACGTCGTCGTACGGCGAATGCTCGGCGTCCTCGGGAAACTCCTGTTTCATTAGGAGGTTCCGCGCCAGGGGTCCGAAGGGTTGCTCGCTGGAGACGATCAGGTCGCCTTCGGCCAGCTCGTGCTCATCGAGCTTGGTATCTTCGGTGACCACCCCGACTTCGATCCCCTGCAGCCGGAGGATGTCAATTAACTGTCGGGCCGCGTCAGGGTCCCGTTGCTCGGCTGGTATGTGGAAGGCGTAGGGTGGCTGGCCGCGGCCGCGCTCCATGGCGCGCACGCCTTTGCGGTAGAAGTTGTCCAGAAATAACCGGGAGTTTTCGGCCACCATCTCCAACGACGCGATGGCTCCGGTTTGCATGTAGTTGGTGTTGTTGCGCATCGACCAGTCGAGCTTGGCCGGCGGCGGCACCGAACGGTACCACTGTCGCGTGGTGATCTTCTTGCCGGCGTATGAGGCATCGCTCAGGTCCCGTTCCACCGTCTCGGCCGTTCCGTTGCCGAAAGTCTCGTAGAACCGCCCCATGGCGTTGTGATTGTTGGTGACCCACAGGAGGTATCCGGGGTACCATCCGGTGTAGAACCCCCAGGTCCAAACGCCCGGCATGCCCATGCCGGTGACACGCGCCACTTCATAGTTGGCCAACGTGTGCCACTCACCGACGGTCAGTGGGTCAATCGTCTCGTTGTAGGGGCCGGTCCCGCCGGACACGTACAACAGCGGTACCGATTCGTGGAGGTCGAGAGAAACAGTGGGGCGCCAGTCGAAGAAAGCCGCCAGGTAGTTTCGTGTGAGCGGCTGGCTCACCATGATGCCGTCACGATTGTTGTCGTGGAACGTATAGTGGCCCCAGAACGGCGGGCTCCTCGGCGGCATATTGTTGCGATCGGTGTGTCCCCGTACATGCCGGTGATACCAATCAACCTGGCGGGTGCGCCCATCGACTTCGAGGACGGGGGTGATCAAGGTGATGACGTTGCGGCGGATCGTCTCGAACGGCGCCCGGTCTTCCACCGCCAGGCGATAGGCCAGCTCCATAACCATTTCCGGAGGTCCCAACTCCGTGGAATGCAGCCCGGCTGTCATCCAGTAGATCGGTACCGCGCCATCGATGATGGAATCCGCCTGCGCGCTTGATGTGATCCGCGGATCGGCCAGGCGCCGCAGCGCGCCCTTGTGTTCCTCCAACCGGTTCAACAATTCCGCGTCGGCGATCGCGGCCACGATCATGTCGCGACCCTCTTCCGATTGCCCCAACACGAACGTCCTCACCCGGGGCGACGCTGTGGCCAGCGTGTTGAAGTAGTCGTGGATGCGCTCCACCGAAGTCAGTTCGCCCGGGGCGCCTACGACGTAGCCGAGGAAGTCGCGGGGACTGGGGATGGTGCCGTGGTCCGGAATGGTGGCTACCCAGGGAGATAGGTAAGCCGAGTCGGTCGTGGCCGCTTTGATGGCGGCGGTGGAGATGGTGTCGGTCGGGAGCGAGCCGGTGGTTTGGCCGGCGGCTGTGCCGGTGGGGAAGAAGGCGGCCCCAACGGCCAGGCAGGCGCTCGCGAATCGCATGTAACCCCCTGAATCGAATCGAGCGCCCAACTCAGCGCTCGCGATGTTTGGTGAACTGGATTTCGTTGTCGAAGGCCACGCGTAGCGAACTGATACCACCCTTGCCGTCCGGTGCGAAGATGACGAACCGACCGGCCCACAGGCGTACGTATGGATCACGCCAGGATACACGGTATAGATCGTGTTGCCAGTGGGTCAGGTCGCCGACGTATTTCTTGTTGTAGCGAAAGACCAGGTCACCGTCCTCTTTGGCGACCGTGGCGAAGCCGGAGAGAGTATCAAAATATTCACCCAGGTACTCCTCCAGCGGCAGACTCCGCTTGGCGTCCGCGTCGCGTGACTTGTCCCAATACCACTCTTCCTTCTTTGCCAGCGTTCGCTCTTTCTCTCGGTGTTTCAAAAGCTTGGCATTCCAGTCGAGACCGGGATTTCCCAAGATGGCGTCGATGATGTGGTTGCTGAGCGCCAAGGGAAACTGGCTGGGGATCATGTTGGTCAACACCACCACGCCCAGCTCCGATTCGGGGATCATGGTTATCAGCGATCCCATCCCATCCACGCTCCCCGAGTGGCGCACTGCCTTGCGGCCATGATAGTCATACAGGTCCCAGCCCATACCGTAGGCGCTGAAGCTGCGATCCTCCAGGCTGGTCCCGTCCACTGGGCCTTCATACCAGATCTGGGGCGTCTGCAGGTCCTCGATGATCCCAGGACTCACCAGCGTGTCGCCGTCGAAGACGCCGTGCCCCAAGTGGAGCCTGAGCCACGCGGTCATGTCGATGGCACTCGAGTTCAGTGCCATGGCCGGCGCCACGTTGGCGAGATCGTACCAAGCGACGGGTGTCGCTTCGCCGTGGATCTCTATGTGGGGTGTGGCAACGTTGTCGCGTCCTTGGAGTGCTTCCACCGACAGCGTGCTCTCATTCATCCTCAATGGTACGAGCAGGCGCGCCGTAACGAAACTTTGCCAACTCTCTCCGGTCACGGCAGGGATTATTTTCCCGGCGGCGATGTACATGACGTTCGAGTACCCGTAGCGGGCGCGAAAACCCCCAGCGGGTTTCTGGTAGCGGAACTGATGGAGAATCCCGTCCGTATCGAGATCGGACCCTTGCCACAGATGATCGGCGGCCCAACCAGCGTATCCGGTTCGGTGGGACAGGAGGTCGCGGATGGTAACGTGGCGCGTCACCCACGGGTCGTACAGCAGAAACTCCGGGAGGTAATCGTTGACGCGATCGTCCCATCCGATGGCGCCCTCACCGGCCAGCATGCCCAACGCCGTGGCCGTGAATGCCTTGGTGCAGCTGGCCAGCGCGAACAGCGTGTGGCCATCCACCCAGTCATCGGTCCCCACCTCGCGGACCCCGTAGCCACCGATGAATACGATGGAGTCGTGGTGCACCACAGCCACGGCCAAGCCGGGGATCTGCCAATCTGCCATGCCGGCTTCGATGTACTCGTCCAACCCGTGGAGCGGTTCGATCTGGGCGTTAACGGCCCTCGCGGGTAGCACCACCGCAAGTATGGCGATGCCCCACAGGAGCGCAGTGGCCCAATGGCGATTGGGTCTGTTCGGCATAACCCTCACGACGATTTAGAAGCTGCGGGAGCCACGAACTGGTGGGTGAATCGGCCATGGCAAAGATGGCTTCCTGGCGCTGGAGGCGCCAGGGGAGGTGCGTAGTGCGTAGTACCTAGGGATGGGGCCGAGAATGGCGGGGCGCGCTGAGCCGACACACAACGCACTACGCACAACGCACCCGACTCGGCCCCCATTGAGAACACCTCTCCCTCCGGCCATGTTTAAGGCAGTCGATCTTCCCGGAGTTCCAACCATGTGCCGTTTCGCCCTCTACCTCGGCCCGCCCGTTCGCTTGAGTCAGTTGATGACGGAGCCGACCAATTCCATCATCCATCAAAGTTACGATAGTAAGGAACGGCCAGAACCGCTCAACGGTGACGGGTTCGGCGTTGCTTGGTATGTGTCGGACATCAGACCCGAGCCCGCGTTGTTCCGCTGCACCACCCCGGCGTGGAACAACCACAATTTGCTGAATCTGGCGCCGGTCACTGTGAGTCATTGCCTTCTGGCACATGTCAGAGCCGCCACGCCGGGACTGCCGGTCACCCACCTCAATTGCCACCCGTTCCAGCGCAAACAGTTTGCCTTCATGCACAACGGGAGCGTGGGAGGGTTCTCGCTGATCAAACGACATATTCGCGAGCAACTGTCCGATCACGCCTACAACGCCATCCAGGGATCCACCGATTCGGAGCACATCCTGGCCCTCATGGGAGACGCCTACGACTCCACCGCACAGGAGGATCCCCTCGACCGGATGGCCGCCGCGTTGTGCCAGGCCGTCGCCCAAGTGGAATCGCTCAGAAAGGCAGCCGGGATCGAGGAGCAGTCGTATCTCAACATGGCCGTCACCGACGGCGAGTGTGCGGTGGTGAGTCGTTACGTGTCGGACGGCTCGGAAAGGGCCCATTCACTCTACTGGGCCAGCGGGAGCCTGATGGTCGAACGGGGCGAGGGCCGCGTCGTCGAGGGAGGGGAGGGAACACCGGCCGTCGTAGTCGCCTCGGAACCGCTCGGCCCCGACACCTCGTGGAAGCCGGTGCCACCCAACCATCTGGTGATGGTGAGCGGCGATCGCTCGGTGGAGGTGCGGGGGATGTAGGAGGGGTGCGTTGTGCGTAGGACCCGGGACCGCATGCCCCTACGCACGACGCACTACGCAGTCACATGTTCCCCACCAAAGCCTCCCCAAACTCGCTCGCCTTGAGCAACGTCGCCCCCTCCATCAACCGCTCAAAATCGTAGGTCACGCGTTTCTCGATGATCGTCTTCTCCAGGGCGCTCACGATCAGGTCGGCAGCTTCATTCCAGCCCATGTGCCGCAGCATCATTTCGCCCGAGAGGATCACCGAGCCCGGATTCACCTTGTCCTGGCCGGCATACTTGGGGGCGGTGCCGTGTGTGGCCTCGAAGATGGCGTGGCCTGTTACGTAGTTGATGTTGGCGCCCGGAGCGATACCGATGCCGCCCACCTGCGCCGCCAGCGCGTCGGAGATGTAGTCGCCGTTGAGGTTCATAGTGGCGATGACGTCGTACTCAGCCGGCCGAGTGAGGATCTGCTGGAGGAAGGCGTCGGCGATCACGTCCTTGATGACGATGCCGCCCGGCAACTGGTGCCAGGGGCCGCCGTCGAGTTCCGTAGCGTCGTACTCGTCCCGCGCCACCTCGTAACCCCAGTCACGGAAGGCGCCCTCGGTGTACTTCATGATGTTGCCCTTGTGAACCAGCGTCACGCTCCCGCGTCCGTTGGCCCGGGCGAAATCGATGGCGCTCCGTACTAGACGTTTGGTCCCCTCTTCCGATATCGGCTTGATCCCGATGCCGCTGGTGTCGGGAAACCGCATCGTGGCGCCCAACTCGTTCTGCAGGTAGGCGATCAGCTGCTCTGCCTCGGGACTCCCCGCAGCGTATTCGATCCCCGCGTAGATGTCTTCCGTGTTTTCGCGGAAGATCACCATATCTACCAGTTCGGGGTGCTTCACCGGACTGGGGACTCCTCGATACCAGCGGACCGGCCGGACGCAGGCGTAAAGATCGAGCTTTTGCCGGAGGGTAACGTTGAGCGACCGGAAGCCACCGCCCACCGGTGTGGTGAGCGGGCCCTTGATGGCTACCAGGTAGCGGTCCATCGCCCGCAAGGTGTCGTCGGGCAGCCAGCTGTCGAATCGGGCCTTGGCCTTCTCGCCGGCGTATACCTCGAACCAGGCGATGCTGCGGTCTCCGTCATATGCCTTGGCTACCGCCGCGTCGAGTACCCCCTGGGCCGCACGCCAAATATCAGGTCCGGTGCCATCCCCTTCGATGAAGGGCACTATTGGCTTGTTGGGCACGACGAGGGTACCGTCGCGCATGGTCATGGGCTCGCCGGCGGCGGGAGCGGCAAGAGCATCGAATGCGGGGGCAGAGCTGGACATAACGTTCCTGGTAGAAAGATGGATCTGGAATATACCATGGCTAGAAACTTGCAAAACTGTCGTTTTCGCCCTCGACCCAGGACCCAGATAGCCAATGCCCGTCAACCCTGTAGACAAATTCCGGCAGCCCGACTCATCGTCGGAAGGGTCTGACGTAACAACTCCTACTGCTCCGCCGCCCCGCCGCCCCGCCGCCACAGCGTCTTCCGCTCAGGTCCTGCACGAGGTCTACCTGGCCTACCGGGACCAGTTCGACCTGGTGACCCGCCGGGCCCACGCTCGGTTCGAGCGGCAGGACTGGAGCGGCGGTCAGCAGGATGCCCGGGAACGCCTGCTCCTCTACTCCCAGTTCGTCGGCTGGGTGCAACGCGACATGACTTCCCTCCTCGGTTCACGCAGCGATGACCACCGGATGTGGGCCTCCCTCAAGGAGAGTTTCGCGGGACTGACGCAGGGTAGCCCCGACTGCGAGATCGCCCGGACCTTCTTCAATTCGGTCGCTCGCCGTGTCCACCAGACGGTGGGCGTAGATCCGGCTACCGAATTCCTGGACAGTGAGTACTACTGCAACACTTCCGGTGAAGACCCCGATCTTGGGCACTACCCGGTGACCGGGAACGTGGCCGCCACGTTCGACAGCATGCTGGATGACCTCCAGTTCACTGGCCGGTTCGAGGATCGCCGGCGCGATGTTGACCTCGCCGCCGAGTCGTTCACCCAAGAGGTTGCCCGCCTGGTGCCTGGCGAGAATCCTGACTCCATCGAAGTGTGGCCCGCCGCCTTTTACCGCAACAAGGCCGCGTATATCGTCGGCCGGGTGATAGTGGGTGAGGAGACGCTGCCCCTGGTGGTTGCCCTGGTACACCGCCAGGATGGCCTGGCCATCGATGCCGTTCTGCTGTCGACCGATGACGTCAGTGTCGTGTTCGGGTTCACCCGGTCCTATTTCCATGTCGACGCGCCCAATCCGGCGGGAGCCATCCGGTTCCTCCGCTCGATCATGGGCGGCAAGAGAGCCCACGAGCTGTACACCGCCATCGGCTTCAACAGGCACGGGAAATCAGAGCTGTATCGCACGCTGCGTGCGGAATTTTCCAACGGGATGTCCTGCTTCGAGCCCGCCGAGGGTGAACCCGGGCTGGTGATGAACGTGTTCCGCTACCCATCCTTGCAGGTGGTGTTCAAGGTGATCCGCGACCGGTTCGGGGCCCCCAAACGGACTACCCGCAGGGCGGTGCGCGATAAGTATCAATTGGTATTCGTCCACGACCGTGTTGGCCGGTTGGCCGACGCCCAGGAATTCGAACACCTCGAGTTCAAGACAGAGTGGTTTGCGCCGGAACTCCTGGCCGAGTTGCAGCACAATGCCGGGCGAACCGTACAAGTGGATGGCGACAGGGTCGTCATCCGGCACCTGTACACCGAGCGTCAGGTGGAGCCACTCGACGTGTTTCTTGCTCGCGCTCCGGCCGAGACCGCGGAACGCGCTATAGTCGGCTACGGCAACGCCATTCGCGACCTGGCCGCCGCCAATATCTTCACCGGCGACATGCTGCTCAAGAACTTCGGTGTCACCCGGCACGGGCGGGTGATCTTCTACGATTACGACGAGCTGTGTTTGCTCACCGATTGCCATTTCCGCCGACTCCCCGAGGCCGTCCATCCTGAAGACGAAATGTCGGCCGACCCGTGGTTCCACGTCGGCGACGGCGACGTCTTCCCCGAACAGTTCCGCCCGTTTCTGGTGCCAACCGGGCGCCTGGGCGACGTGTTTCTCGAGCACCACTCAGAGCTTTTGACCGTCGACTACTGGCTGGCGATGCAGCAGCGCCAACGCGCCGGCGAGGTGGTGGAGTTCTTCCCCTACCCCGAAGCTCGGCGGCTGGAAGGGCGGTAGGGTGGTACGGCGGTTGGGCGGTACACTCCCTGCTGTTTTGAAGCTCCTAGCGCCCCAGATCTGCCTTGAGAGTGGCCACGAGGACGGCTATTCCCTCGCACTACGCGGGTTTTGGGGCGAAGCTCAAGTTGCCCCGTGCCCGGCTACCTGGCCCATCGGAGTCGGCGCTGTTGCGTGGATGCCACATTCTCGGGCGGTCCCGGGAGAGAGACTATGTGTCAAGCGGAGAATAGACGGAAGTGACCTCACCTGCTGCCCCAGGCCGCGTGGTTCTGTCGCGGGAACTGGCGGACTTCATCATGGCCTTTTCGGGGTCATACCAGAAGTTCGCCATGTACCCCGCCGGACACCCCGCTCTGGAAAACTCGGTGCGTAACGTGTTCCGCAAACTCGAGGTAGTGTTCCTCGACCGGAACGCACTGGCCATCGGTGTGACTCCCAACCAACTGATCATTTCCGGGGTGCCCACCGATCCCAAGCAGGTGCTGCTCAAGGACCTCGCGGGCCACCTCCACAAGCGCAATATCGGCGGCATGAAATTCACGCGGGGCCTCGCCCGGTTGGAACTGGAGGAAGTGCTCGCCGCCATCACTCACGAGACCTTCGGCGAGGACTCCGACCCGCACGTAGAGAATGCCACGCTCCCCCATTGGCCCCACCTGCGGCTCTACCCGTTGTCCTACGACCACCTCGAGTTGTTGGAGGACGAGGATGAGGAGAACCATCCGGCCGGGGGCGGAGGCTCTGAGCCAGATTCGTGGTCCAAACGGTTGTGGATGAGCCTGGCTCGTGCCGCCATCGGGGACGATGTCAGCGAAGACATGGCCGCCACGATCGATCCTGAAGATTTGGCCAAGGCCATCGAGACCAACAAACACGGAGACGGGTACTACAGCCGCATCCTGGGCAGCCTGACGGATTTCGCGGCTGAGACGCGCAGCAAGGGTCAGGCAGAATCCCTGGCAGTGCAGGCACAATTGTCACGCATGATCGGAGCTATGGCCCCCGATACTGCCGAACAGCTCATGACGATTCGTGGTGGCGACAGTAGCCAGCAGCAGAACTTTCTGCTCGAGGCGTCTCACTCCCTCACGGCGGACGTGGTCTGTCAGCTGGTGGAGGCGTCGGCTCGGGCATCGAGCCGGGACATGTCGCCGGCGTTGTTGGCGTTGTTGGGTAAGTTGGCAGGCCACTCGATGCAGGCCAAGAACGGGCGACGGGCCGGGGCCGACTCGTCGTTCCGCGACCTGGTCCGCAAACTGATAGAGCAATGGGAAAACGATGACGTCCATCAGAATCTCCCAGAGTTGTACGGCACAGAGAGCAAGGAGTTGCCGTCTCTACCGGATATCACCTCGGCGGTATGGGTATACGCTCCCGAGCCGGAACGTATTGTCCTGATGAGCGTCGAATCCGGGATTCTCGAAGCCGGCACGCTCCGCGCCGTCGACTGGATGATGGCCCGTGGCGACATCGATCAGTTGCTCCTGATGTTGGAAGATCTGGTGGACGACCCCGTCGTCACCGTAATCCGCGACCGGGTGTACCACCCCAGGACCGTGAGCGTTCTGCTGGCCACCGAGCCGATCGACCTCGGCACCCTGAGCCGTCTAATCCCCGACGCCGGGCTCGAAGCCGCCGACCTGTTGCTCGACGCCCTGGCCTCGGCCAAGGACCGAAAAGTCCGATCCAAGCTGCTCGAATTCGTGGCCCGCTACGGTGAGGACATCGGATCCGAGATCGTGGCCAGGATTCCCGGCGCACCATGGTTTGTCCAGCGCAACCTGCTACACCTCCTGGGTCTTCTCCCCAAACTCCCGCCGGAGTTCTCACCCGAGCTATGCCTGTCGCATGAGGATCCCCGGGTGCGGCATGAAGGTTTGAAGCTGCTGCTCCGCGATCCCAGTACCAGGGAGGCGGCCATCATCGAAGCGGTCAAGGCCCCCGATCAGCCGACCCTGCGACTGGGGTTGGTCTCCGCAGCCGAGGGATGTCCACCGCAGGCCGTGGCTCCTATTCTCCAACGACTGGCTGAGCGAAAACTGCCGGACGATCTTGCGGCGCTGGCGCTCCGAGGTGTGAGTGGCGTCGAAGAACAGGCCGTACTCGACACGCTCGTTTCCTTCACCCGGAACAAGCGCCGGTTCCTGTGGTTCTGGCGGTTGGCCCCGATGTCGCCGACGTTGATCGAGGCTATGACAGCGCTGGCGGTCTATTGGCGCTACGACCAGCAGGCGGCCCCGATCCTCAAGCGGGGAAGCAAGCACAAGGACAAACGGGTCCGCGAAGCGGCCGGCGCCCACGCCCGCCTGCGCGAGGACGAGCGTGATCCGCGCCTCAAGGTGATGATCTAGGCCATGTCTGAAGCATCCATCACCTACCTGCACTCCCTGGCTCAGGCACTGGCCGGCCTGCATTTGTACGCCGTGGGCCACCCTGCCCGGGCGCAGGTGGTGGATCACTCCTATGGCCGCCTCCGTGAGCTGGTCGAGACGGATTCAGATCCCTCGTTCTCGTTCATCGAAGGTTCCGTTGTCTACGGCAACCTCCCGTTACACGGCTTGCGAGACTGGTCATGGGCCCGCCGCCTCCCGAAGTTCGGAGTGCAACGGCTGGAGTTCATGGAAAGCGTCGAGCGCGGCCCGTACGGCCAGTTCCTCGACGACCTCATCGCCCGCGTCATCACCAACGTCGAGAACCACGATCAGCTGCCGGAAAGGCCGGGAATCCGATGCGGGTCGATGCGGGTGACCGGGGCGGACCAGGACGCAGGGGATGACAAGGGCGGCTCTCCCATGGTTGCCGTAATGCCCTACCTTTTGGGTGAAGAGGCGGACGCGGTGGACTGGCTGTACCAGCGTGCCTTCAAGAAGGAGGAGATTCCACTGAACGAGGTGGAAGCCGTCGTCCGGTCGCTGACCGTTGCCATGCACTCCGACGGACGCATGGTCCTGCCGCTCCTGGAATTCGACGATGTCGACCAGTATTCGTCTCAGCACGCCATCAACGTGTCGATGTTGGCGATGACTCTGGCGGAGCACTTGGGGATGTCGTCGCGCGACACGCGCGCCTTCGGCACGGCCGGCCTGCTGCACGACATCGGCATGACCCAGATCCCGCCGGAATTGCTGGGAAAGGACACGCTGACGCCGGAGGATTGGAACATCCTGGCGGGCCACCCGGCGGCCGGAGCCAAGCTGTTGCTGCAGCGGAGCGACGAGCACGAAATCGCCGCAGTCGCCGCCTACGAGCACCACGCGCGACCCGACGGCAGCGGCTACCCCAACATGCGGTTTCCCCGCGACCACCACTATGTCAGCAAGGTTATTTCGGTCTGCGATGCCTACGACGCGCTCAGGGCTCCCAAGCCCTACCGTGAAGCGTGGACCAAGGACGAAGTCCTTGGCCACATCACCGACGGCGCCGGCCAGCTGTTCGACCAAGGGGTCGCCTCCGCCTTCGTGTCGATGATGCGGCGCATGGACGAGCAACAGCTCCTTGCAGGCCAGCGTTCCCCGGCCCAACCCACCGACGGCAATACACCTCCCGCGGATGAGGCCGAAGGCGATTCGGCGGAAGAAGCCGAGGAAAAGGACGAGCACATTACCGAAGAGCCGGTGCCCACGAGGGCCATCGATAAGTGAACATATAGTGATCAGTAATCAGTAATCCCTGATTACTCCAACATGTCCAAACTCCCCCGCACCCTCAGCCTCCTCGACTCCACCATGATCAACGTGGGGACCATGATCGGGTCGGGTGTGTTCCTCGTCCCCAGTTCGGTGGCGCTCTATCTCATGGCGCCCGAGCCGATTCTACTCGTGTGGGTGCTTGGCGGAGTCGTGTCGGTGCTGGGCGCCTTGGCCATGGCCGAGTTGGGCGCGGCCATGCCGGAAGCCGGTGGGCAGGTGGTGTACCTGGCCGAAGCCTACAGCCCCATCTTCGGATTCCTGTACGGGTGGACGGCTTTCACCTTCATCAATCCCGCTTCCATCGCCGCTCTCGCCGTGGCGTTCGTGTCCTACCTCGGCTTCTTCATGACGTTCGACCCGGTAACGGCCAAATTCGTTGCCATCGGGTCCATCGCCCTGCTGACCGGGGTCAATTGCTTCGGCGTGCGCGTCGGGGCCACCATGCAAAACGTGCTCACCATGCTAAAGGTCCTGTTGCTGCTGGCGCTGGTGGTTGCGGGCTTTACGCTGCCGAGCACCGCGCCGGACGTTGTCGCCGCGGTGATGCCCGAGGGGAGCTTTGCCGGTCGGTTCGCCTTGGCGATGGTGATCTGCCTGTGGGCTTACGACGGATGGATGGAAGTGACCTACGTAGGTGGTGAGGTGCGCGACCCCGGCCGCAACATTCCCCGCTCCATAATGCTGTCGCTGGTAATCGTGATCGGCGTCTATTTGCTGGTCAACGCGGCCCTGATGGCGGTGCTGGGCGTGGCCGGCATGGCGGCGTCGACCGCGGTCGCTTCCGATGCCGCCGTGGCCACCATGGGAGCTATCGGCGCGGGGTTCGTCGCCATCGGCGTCATGGTGTCGACCATGGGCAGCAACAATGGCATAATATTCACTACTGCGCGAGCACCGTACGCCTTGGCCCAGCGTGGTTACTTCATGAAGTGGGCCGGCGCGATACATCCGCGCTTCAAGACCCCAGTCGTGGCCATGGTGCTCCAGGGATCCTGGGCCTCCATCATGGCGCTGACCGGTACCTTCAACCAGCTGGCCACCTACGTGGTGTTCGCCTCGTTCGTGTTCTACGGAATGTCGGCTGCGGGCGTAATCGTGCTGCGCCGCCGCAAACCTGCCATGCCCAGACCCTACAAGACGTGGGGTTATCCGATTACTCCCATCCTGTTCGTCGGCTTTTCACTGTGGTTGGTAGGATCGACCATCGTGGCGGCCCCGGTGGATGCCGCAATTGGATTGGGTATGATCGGGCTTGGGGTGCCGGTATTCCTCTATTGGAAGGGTCGGGGAGAGGGACGCCGGGAGTATTGATTGCAATCGACGTGGTATGTCACAGCCGATCCGTCGAAAGGGAAGGGCGACGCATGCGTCGCCCCTACAAGGATTGGGCGTGACGATACGCCTTCCCTCTTATTTGATCCGCCCCATCATCTCCCTTAGGAACCTCTCGTCCACTCCGATCAACGCCAGCAGGATGCCGTCCGCATCAACCCAACGGATGCGCACCGTGGAGTCGGTTTCGGCAGAAATCACCGTGTCGTTGGGAGTGACGCGCAGAAAGGCTTCGCGTTCGGCGAACGCGACGACTCTGTGTTCCTCGGCAGATTGGTTGCGCTTGGCGTCCTCGGCGTCGTTGTCGAACGACACCTTCACCTGTTCCAGCACGAACTCGCGGTCTTCTTCATCCTGGTAGATCACTCGGACCAATCCGCCACTGGCGGCGGCGCCTTCGATGACTGGGGCCGCTTCCTGTTCGATGCGCACCGGGCGGCGCCCGTCGATCAGCTTGATCGAAGAGCCCAGGCCATCCATGGTCTTGTCGAGATCGTCGGCGGTGTCGGAGAAGGCACCGCGTTCGGCAAGTGTAGCAGGGGCGTCAGCGGGGGCAGCGGGGGCAGCGAGAGCAGCGGGGGCAGGGTCGGATTCCTCTGATTCCAAAGCCACGTCTGTGGGTTCAGCGCGTTGCCGAGCTTTTCCGGGGCCCACTGAAATCTCATCCTTGGCGGCCTGCTCTTCCCCCGCGTCAGCTCGCAGTTGTTCAACTGCCCCCGCTGCTCTCGCTGCTCCCGCTGTCGCCTCCGTTGCGCTCCCGTCGGCCTCGGACAGCAGCTCGGGCTGGTCGTTGAGCATGGCCGGACTCCGGAGTGTCAGTCCTATGTAGCCGGCGCCGATCGCCAGGGTGATGGTGGCGGCTACAGCCAGGAACTGGGGTTGACGATACCACGGACGCGATAAGTGACCGCCTGGCCGACTGTCCGCCTGACCACCTTCTTCAGCGGGGCTGCGGGGCAGCGGGGCGGCGGGCGCAGTCGGTTCATCGAGTGCGACTATCAATGTGTCCGCCTCGGCGACGA
>CAXMUQ010000177.1:0-11864 GCA_964196605.1 uncultured Acidimicrobiia bacterium | reverse complement strand
GATCTATCATGTCGCCCGATACCACATAGGCGTCCAGGGCAAAACCGGATGTGTTCTTCCGGGTGCGGGGAAATCGTTCCTGAATCAACGCGTGTGATCTTTCTATGGTCGGCGCCGCCTGTTCCATGAATCTTGCAACGGCTAGAGCGTCAGAGGCTCTAGCGGGCATCCCTCTCACCAGCCTGCAGGATTCGCCATCGGCAGTCACCAAATCCACCGCGCGTATCCACGGCCTGACAGGCCCGTATTTTACCGACCGGGCCCCAGCGGCGTTGGTCGCCACCATCCCGCCGAGTGTCGCAAACGCAGCACTTGAAGGATCCGGTGGAAGCCGCAGTCCATGAGTCCGCGCCGCATCAGTGAGAGCCTGATACGTCACCGACGGCCCCGTAACCGCTCGCCGGCGGTCGAGGTCGAGCTCCAGAATGGCCGGTCGCATGCGGCCCAGATCCACGATGACCCCGGCACCGACACTACTGCCCGATACGGCACTCCCTGCGCCCCTGGTAACCAATGGAACTCCTCGTTCACGGGCCCAGCTAACCAGGCGCTCCAGGTCGACCACTGAGTCGGGAAGGGCAATTGCGTCCGGGAGGATCCGATAGATGCCGGCGCCCTCGGCGTAGGCCGCTCGGGCTCGCGCATCCGTTCGAAAGGCGCCGCCAAACCGCGGTGGTGGCAGGAGAACGGTCACGGGTTCAGTTGGGTGAACTTGTTGCCGCTCAGGCGTCGAAAATACCAGCGCACCATTCGGTTGCTCGGCGCCACAACATATGTCGTCGCCAGAATGCGGTACACCTCGCCCCGGGTGATCTTGACCGTGGCTCCCTCGACCAACCGTCCTTCGTCCGCCGCCGCCAGGCTCAGGGTACGTATCGCGAAATACAAGGACGTGAGACAGAACAGCCGGATGCGATACTGGGTCGCCGGAAACAGCGTCGTGTAGTGGAGCGCATCCTGCAAGTGGCCATTGGCCTTGCCGATCAACACATCAAACACTCTTCGTGAGGCGTCGGCGTTTTCCGGTCCGAACAACTCATCAACGGAAATGCCCTCCTGCTCGCACAACTCCCGGGGAATGAAACTCCACCCGAGCCGGTGATCCTTGGCCGCGTCCTTGATGATATTGGTCAGCTGCAGCCCAAGGCCGAAGCTGGTCGCGTAGGCCTCGAGCTGTGGGATACGGTCCCGATATCGCCGCCCCAACTTAAGTCCGAAGAGTGCCGTCAGCAGATGACCCACCGTCCCAGCCACATAATAGCAGTACTGGTCGAGATCCTCGATGCGCTCGAGAGAAGGCATGGCGTCCCCTGCTGCTACCGGCTCCCGGCTGAATTCGATCATGCCGGTGCACATTTCCTCAACCCACGGGAGAATGGCTTCCTGCTCGTCCCGGTCGAGGCGGCCGAAGGAACGCAATACACGGTCGGCGGAGTGGCACAGATCGTCTTCCGCCGTCCCGTTTCCAGAGAAGGCCGCTCGGAGGTAACCGACGTCCCCTTCCGGTGTCCCCAGATTGTCGGAGAATTTCTGCAGCAGTGCCCGCTTGTCACCGGCCGGGAGATCCTCGGCGTCCTCGATGGTATCGGCAATGCGGCACAACAGATAGGCGACCATGACGGAACGCTGGAGGTCGGGAGGCAGCAACCGTATACACAGCGCAAATGTCCGGGACACCTTGGGCAACATTTCCCCGCAGTAGGCGAGGTCGCCTGCTGCTGAAGGGGCGGACGGGGCCGAGTTCAGCACGACCCGGGCTCGATCGGTGGTGGTGGGTTCGGCGGAGGACACGGGTGGAAGCTAGCGGCCCTGCCTCCGGGGAGCCAACCGCCGGCCCAGGCTACTGCGAAGTGTGGGACGGATACCGTGCGGTCAACGCCTCGAGGGCCCGTCCCAGCCGTTCGGCGGCCGGGTGATCGTTGGGGACCTGTTGGTCCAGCTGGCGCTGGGATCTGGAAGGGTCGGCCAGGGGGCGATACACCAACTCGACCGTCAGGTAACTGTGGCGGGGCGCCCCGGGGTCGATCCACGCCCTGAGCCGCACGACTTCAGGCCCCAGGCGACGGTCGTCCGTCGTAGCTCCGGTGGCGGCGTCGAACCAAGGAGTCTCGAGATAGCCGTCCTGCAGCTGGACCACGGTCACCGGGATGGTGTCCACCACCAGCTGGTCGGCCAGTTCCTGAGTGGCAAGGTCCGTCGGCAAGGCCAGCTCTATTTTGACTGCGCCGGTCACCGGCTCGAGCTGTGGCGGGCGGGTGGTGTTGGGGTTGCAGCCGAGGGCCGCCATGAGGAGCAAGGAATGCCACGAATAACGAATACCAGGAATATCGAATAACGAAATTCCCCGTTGATCCTTCACTTCCCTATTCATTATTCTGGGCATTCGTTACTCGGTATTCCCCGGATTCTCTGCCGCACTAGATCCCCAAATCCATCGCCGTCGGCCGATCGGCAGAGTAGTCATAAAACCCCTTACCGCTTTTTCGGCCGTACAGCCCCGCCATCACCATGCGCTTTAGCAACGGTGGTGGCGCATACCGCTGCTCGCGATATTCGTCGAACATGATCTCGGCAATCTTGTACGTAGTATCGTTGCCGACAAAATCGAGCAGGGCCAGAGGGCCCATGGGGTAACCGCAGCCAAGCTTCATGGCGTTGTCGATGTCCTCGATAGAGGCAACGCCGGTTTCCAGCGCCCGAATGGCGTCCAACAGGTAAGGTACCAGCAAGAGATTGACTATGAACCCGGAGCTGTCCTTGGCCGTCACCGCGGTCTTCCCCAGGCTGTTGGCAAACGCAAACGTGGTGTCAAACGTCTTCTGGCTGGTGGTGATGGTGCGGACGACTTCCACCAATTTCATCAGTGGCACGGGATTGAAAAAATGTAGGCCCACGAATCGATCTGCCCGATCGGTGGCCCCGGCCATGGCCGCGATGGTAAGGCTCGAAGTATTGGAAGCGAAGATCGTGGAAGGTGGGCACAACGCGTCCAACTCCTTCCACAAAGCATTCTTGATTTCCAGATCCTCAGTGACCGCCTCGATGATGATGCCGCAGTCCTTCAGGGCCTCCATGTCCGTAACGAACGACAACCGGCTAAGCGTAGCCTCCCGGTCCTCTTCGGTCAGTTTGTCCTTCTCCACGAACTTGGCGAGGGATTTTTCGATTCCCGCTTTCCCTTTTTCAAGTGGAGCGTTGTCGACTTCGCGAACTACCGTTGTATAACCCGCCGCCGCAGCCACCTGCGCCACGCCGCTTCCCATCAGGCCACAGCCGAGTACGCCCACTTTGTTGATTTCAGTCATTCGAGTATTCCGTAGTTGGTGGTTAGGGTCCTAATGCTTTGCGAAGTTCATCGGTCACTTGCTTCAGCAGGCTGGGCGCCCGTTCGGGAAGTTGATGTCCCGGCTTGACCGTGCCACGCTCCAGATGATCCAGGGCGCGCTCCAGTCCCAGGCGTGTCCGTTCGGCGTGCGGTCGGTACGTGCCCCAGACCAGAGTTGCCAGAGCGGCCCCTGCAATGATCGGAATAGGGGTCAACGCCAGCATGACACCGGTACTGATCATGACTCCCGTGCCGATAGCGCCACCCCCCAAGAGCACCGACCCCGCCCCGAGGTGCCCGTTCCTTTCCTTCCCCAAATTGGCTTGCATCAACACGTGGCAATAGCCATCCTCGAGTCCGGTGATGATGGCCGTCACCAGGCCGGCTTTGGCCAGCATGAACGGTTTGCGCCCCCCCCCGAACGCTGCCGACGATCTCTTGAAGGCGACCTGGAGCCCGGGGAGCGGCTCCCAGTCGATCCGGCCGGGTTGGTGTCGCTGAACCGTGAGGAGCTCCTGTTCCTCGATCCATCCTAGGAGAGTTCGCTCGATGACGTTTGTGGTGCCATGCACGACGCGTTCGGCCGTGACACTGGACGGTCCCACCAGTCTGTTCGTCAAGCCGGATGCTACTGCAGCCGGAGTCCGGTTTTGCTCTTCCAGCAGCGCCTGCTGCAGGAACCGGTCGGGAATGCCTACCTCTTTCCCCAGTTGGCGAACTTCTTCCCACGACAGGTTGTCGCCGATATCCCGGTCGCCCGTTTGCAGCTCGGCGGCCCGCATGATGATCCGCTCCAGGGCCGCCCGGTCGATCGATTGTGGGACGAGATCGGCCATTTATTCCTTCGGCTCGGCAGGTTCGGCCGGCTTCGCTTCCTTCGTTAGTTGTGGCAGTCCGCTAAGCAAGGGGTTGGGCGCCGGCAGGGCTGCGGGCACTTCGTCCGAGCCGGCCGACCGTGCAGCCGACCCGCCCAGGAACGGCTTGATCAATTCGATGGGAATCGGGAAGATGGTAGTCGAGTTGTTCTCTGCGGCAATTTCAGTGATCGTCTGCAGGTATCGCAACTGGATGGCGATGGGCTCCACGGCTAGAATCGAGGCCGCTTCCGCCAGCGCCGACGATGCCTGTAGCTCGCCCTGGGCTGCGATCACCTTGCCACGTCGTTCGCGCTCGGCCTCGGCCTGGCGAGCCATGGCCCGCTTCATTCCCTCGGGCAAGTCCACGTCCTTGACCTCCACCGCAGACACCTCGATGCCCCATGGGTCCGAACGTTTGTCGATGATGGTCTTGAGGATGCCGTTGATCTTGTCCCGGTCCGACAACACCTCGTCCAACTCCACTTCTCCCAGCACGGCGCGCAATGTCGTTTGAGCCAACTGGCTGGTGGCGTAGAGGTAATCTTCGATGTCGATGACCGCCCGGGCCGGGTCGGTCACCTGCATGTACAGCACGGCGTTGACCTTGACCGATACGTTGTCGCGAGTGATGACATCCTGGGGGGGGATGTCCAGCGCCATGATCCGAAGCGACACTCGTTTCTGAGTGGCGAAACCCAGCGGAAGGAAAATCAATCCGGGGCCTTTGGTGCGCTGGTACTTGCCCAGGAAGAAAACCACTCCCCGTTCGTACTGTTTCAGGATGCGCAAGCTCGCAAAGATGTAGCCAACGCCGATGCCGGTGGCAAACAAGAGTTCCATCATGTCTTCATCTCACTCGTGATAAGCCTCGACGATCACAGCTGCCCCCTGCCCCCCGCCGATGCAGGCGCTGCCGATACCGAACCGGCCGCCTGTGCGCCGCAGCGCGTGCAACAAATGCAAGGTGATCCTTGTCCCGCTGGCGGCCAACGGATGTCCGATAGCTATGGCGCCGCCGTCGGCGTTGGTCTTGTCCCGATCCAACTTCAATTCCCGCTCAACCGCAAGGTACTGCGCCGAAAAGGCCTCGTTGACTTCGACCAGATCCATCTCGTCGAGGGTCATGCCGGCCTTGGCCAGCGCCTTGGCTATGGCGGGTGCCGGTCCGATTCCCATGTACTTCGGCTCAACCCCCACGATGCCCCAGGCCACCAGCCGCCCGATGGGTTGAAGCCCGCGCTCTGCGGCTGACGCTTCAGATGCAATCACCGCGGCCGCGCCGCCGTCACAGATGCCAGAGGCGTTGCCCGCCGTTACCACGCCATCCTTCTTGAAGTACGGCGGCAACTTGGCCAGTCGTTCGATGGTGGTGTCTGGCCGCATGTGCTCATCGGCCATCCAATCCTCCATCTGCTTGGTCTTGCGGTTCTTGATCGGAACCGGAATGACTTCATCATCGAAATGCCCCTCGGCCCACGCAGTCTTGGCGGCCAGCTGACTGCGGAGGGCATACTCGTCTACCTCCTGGCGCGGAATGCCGTATTTGTCGGCCAGGTTTTCCGCGGTCTGGGCCATGGAGAAACCGCACTGAGGGTCATCCAGGGATTCCCACAACAGGTCCTCGAATGGTGGCGCCGGACCCAGCCGCAGCCCCCATCGAGCCCCCCGCACCACGTGCGGCGCCTGACTCATCGATTCCGCGCCACCAGCCAGAACGGTAGCCGATTCTCCCAGGATGATCTGCTGGGCACCCTGGATAATGGATTCGAACCCCGACCCGCACAGCCGGTTGACCGTGACCGCCGGCGTCTCGATGGGGAGACCCGCGTGCAGCCCCACGTGCCGGGCCAGGTAGATGGCGTCGGCCGAAGTCTGCAGGGCGTTGCCGAACACCACGTGGTCGACGTCACCTGGCTCGACGCCCGCTCGCTCCAACGCATACTTCGCAGCCTCGGTACCCAACTGGATGGCGCTCAGATCCTTGAGGGTGCCGCCAAAACTGCCAAACCCCGTCCGTACGCCGGACAGGAATACCACGTCTGTATCATGACCCTGAGTCTTCATGGGGTGGTTGGCTCCATTGGTTACGGATGACTGTACCGAACCTGGAAATATGGCTGGGGGGGGCGGAAACTCGAAATTGGAGACTGGAAATTGGAAGCTTGGGGCCGCGACGGGTTGGGACTATTGGTCGAGGGCATCTTCCAGGGCACCAGCGACTTCAGTTGTGCCAGAGGTGCCGCCGATGTCCTCCGTTGTGGGCCCCCCAGATACTACGGCAGTGACGGCCTGCTCCAGGTTCTTCGCCGGTCCCGGATGGCCCAGCGAGCGCAGCATCAGCGCCCCGGTTAATGCCGTGGCCATGGGATTGGCTACGTTCTTTCCCGCCAGGGGCGGCGCCGATCCGTGGACCGGTTCGAACAGGCCCGGCTTCCCAGGGTGGAGGTTGGCGCTCGCCGCAAGACCCAAGCCCCCGACCAGCCCGGCTCCCAAATCCGACAGGATATCGCCGTACAGGTTGTTGGTCACTATCACCTCGAACCGTCCTGGGTCCCGTACCATTTCCATGGCCAGGGCATCGACGTACCGGTGCTCTCGCTCCAGGCTGGGAAATTCACTGCCGATCTGTTTGAACAATTCGCCCCAGATTCGTTGAAAGGGAATGGCGTTGGATTTGTCGCTCATGGTGATTTGGTGTTTGCCCTCGCGCTGACCCCACTCGAACGCCGCCCTGAGGATTCGCTCCACCCCCGAGCGAGTGTTCACTTCCTCCGACACGTGCTCCTCCTCGGGCGACCCGATTCCGACCGACCGACCACGTCCGGTGTACTGTCCCTCGGTGTTTTCGCGGAAGATCACCAAGTCGATTTCGGACACGTCCTTCAGCGGCGTAAGACGCTCGTGCCACAATCGCACGGGCCGAAAGTTGATGTACAGGTCCAGCCGGAAACGAAGACCCAGCAAAATGTCTCGGGCGTGCTCGTTGCCGGGTACCCGGGGGTCGCCGAGCGCTCCGATCAGGATGGCATCGCTCTCGTCGCGCAATTGCTCGAAAGCGTGATCGGGGAGCGTCTCTCCTGTTGCAAGAAAGTGATCGGCCGAGTATGGCAATCGGGTGGTGGTGAGTGTGATATCTTCGACCGCAGCGGCTTTGGCCACTACCGGCCAGGCGGCGTCGATCACCTCCGGGCCGATGCCGTCCCCGGGAATCAGCGCGATCCGATAGTCTGTCATCAACTGTTGGACGAGACTGTCGGGTCAGCTATCCGAGACGCGTTGACCGCAGGCGATGCAGTGACGCCAGCCGTCTTCGAGTTCCTCGGAACACTTGTCGCAACGAATTACCGTGAGATCTTCGCCGCAGTGGGGGCAGAAGTGGGCTTGCCTGGTCGCCGGAAGGGACCCGCCGCAATAGGCACATGGCGGCACGGGAGCAACCTCTTCTGGTGCCGACGAGTCGTCTTCGGGCGACGTGTCGGCCATTGGTGAGGACGGAGAAGGCATTTCCACAGATGGCTCGGGTTCGGGTTTGGGCTCTGGTTCCGGTTCCGGTTGCGCCACGACTACCTCGACCATTTCCGGTGTTGGTGCGGGTGTGGATTCAGCAGACGTGGGCGCGGTATCCTGCAATGTAACGACGGCTGGCTCCACTTCCTGCTCGTCTTCCAGTTCGACCGGCTCGTCCTCTTCAAGGTCGGGCACCGGGGCTACGTCCGGCGGACGGTAGGCGGATTTTTGTTGAGGGTCCGTCATCGAATCGTGGATGGCCTGGGCCACTAAACTGACCTCGATGTCACCGTACACCTGCAGCAACCCGAGATCGGGATTGACGCCGTCGACTTCTTCGCTGAACGCCCGACGGGAGTCCTCGTCGGCCAGGATCAAATAGCCGCCTTCTCCGGCACAGAGCCTGAGGAGCAGCATTTCATGATCCTCGCTGCACTCCAGCCCCAGCGTTTTTCGCACAGACCGATACGGGACCAGCCCATACTGGATGTCCCGCAACCGATGCGTTTGGTGCAGCCGGCTGGGATCGTATTCGCGAATCGCATTCACCAACTCGCGGAAGAACCGATCCAGTTCCATAACGACTCCCCGTGGAGGCGGTCTACTCGGCGGCCTTGAGAGGAAGCGGCTTCCCTGCTTGTAGGTAGTGTTCCAGGGCCGCAAACGATTCATCCGGATCGTACGATAGGTACTTGCCAGTTTCCTGTTTGTCCACGAACCACTCGGCAAACCCTGAGGCTATCGCGCCATCAGATGTTTGCTGTTCCGTCGCTGCCAACACCGCCAGGTCATTGGAGTATTCGTTTTTTACGTGTCCGCGGTGGCCACGCACCCACGTCCATTGAACGTCGTGCTTGGCGGCCGATCGGTCCAGGCGCTGCCACAACTCGAGGTTTTCGATGGCGCCACCCTTCCGTCTCCAGCTCCTCGCCTTCCAGCTCGGCACCCACTCGCGCATGCCACGGACGAGATACTGGGAGTCCGACACGATGACGGCTTTGAAACGATGGCCCTTGCGGGCCAAGGTGTCGAGCGTGGCTATAGCCCCTTCCAGCGCCATGCGGTTGTTGGTCGTGTCAGGATGGTGCAGGTAGATGTCTCGCCGCTCCACCACGCCGGCCATCCGTACCTCGATCAGTCCTCCGGCACCGCCGGGGGTCTGGCCTTCACGGCCATTGCCGAGACAGCTCTCGTCGAGATGAACAACCGCGATGGGGGAAGAAGCGGGCATCGCGAAAGATACCCTCGATCCGGTCGGCCAAAAGACGCAGGGAGCCGCCAAAGGATCATTCGATGACCTGAAAACTCTCCAGGTCGTCGAGCGCGAACGACAGTTCCTCGCCGGTCATCGGCAACCAACCGACCAGGACCTCTGCCGATCCATCCGACCGGAGCGCGACCGCGATCACCACATACTCCGTACCCCGTCGGACCAGAGCCACGCGCTTGCCGCCGCGTGCCGCCGATTCAAGTTGGTCGTATCGATCGGTAGACCAGCGGATACTCATTCGGTGGTCGGGTATCGGCGGCGAATGTCCATGAGGACCCACGGATCCTCGAACACTGGCCGGTGACGCAGTACCTGCGTCAATTCGGCAGTGCCGAGCTTGCTTGCTCGGCCCGCGCCATGAGCCAGGTGGTGAGCCGAAGCCATGGGCGCTGGTCGGCGTGTGCGTTCATGTGGGGTTGTTATCCTCTGGTACGGGCCCACAGCAATGCCCGCAGCCCGATCAAGGCGCGTTCTTCCATTGCAGTATTGCCGAAGCCGCCTTCGGGGTGCTGGATGGCCAACAGCGCCGGCACTGCCTGGCACACCGCCAGCTTAGCCTTGAGGGTTCCCGCCAGCAACAGCGCCTCGAGGACATGGAACAGGTCGGCATGGGGCCACGTGCCGTCAGCGCTCTGATGTTCAGCAATGAAGCCGGTCAGGTCGGGGAGGATGTCTCTAAACGGAGGGGGCGCCACGGCCAGGGCGGACAGGGCCGACACGATCGCGTCAGGAGCAAAATAGCCGTCCCAGGAAGTCCAGGTTTCCCGCAATACCACCAGGCTTTCCAAATGCCGTTGGATCCCCGCCCGGCGTTCGTTGCCGGCCATCAAGGCCGCCCGCAACGCCAGGCAACTGATGGCGAATCGTGCAGCACCTTCGGAACGAAAGACCTTGCCGCTGGGGAGCGACACCGGCGACAACCGCTCGTTGGGTGGAGCAGCGGAGAAGAACCCGCCTATGAAGTGCTGGCATACCTTGTTGGCGTGGCGCTGGTCGGCACAATCCTCTCCGAACGCACCTGGTCTTTCCTGGAGGTTGAGGATCCACCCCAGCACGCGGATGACTCCGGCCTGATCATTTTTGTGTCCCAGTTCCATCAGCTCAATGGCTCGCCAGATGGTGGGAACCGTCGCACCCCCAACACTACCGTCGAGTCGTGTTTCGCCACGCATTTCCCGGATCAGTCGATCATGGAGCCCGAGGTCCGAGTTCGTCAGGCGGCCAAGAGCACGGCGCGCAATAAGCCCGGGGCGGGTGGCCCTGTTCTCGAAGAACGTGGCCAGTCGTCCGATACCGCTGCTTAGGCCGGGCAAATCCTGTTCGACGGTGGTTACCATTGTCCTCCCATGCCGTATCTCGACGGCATTTGGCCGCCAAACCATATCCGACATGTTACCGCCGAATTGGCCGGTCAGCTAGGCCAGGAATATCACTGGCTGGACCACGCCGCCTGGACGCCTTCGGCCAGCAGGAGTTCCCCACGCACCATGATGCTCTCGATGGCGCGGGTATTCCGTATGTCTTGAAGAGGATCAGCGGTGAGGATGAGAAGATCCGCGACCTTTCCCGGCATGAGAGTCCCGAGTGAATCGGCCCCCATCACCGCGGCGTTCCCCGATGTGGCAGCCATGAGCGCCTCCATGGGGGTGAGCCCGGCCCGTACCAAGAGTTGTAATTCGGAGTGGAGGCTCGCTCCTGGTACCAGGTGGGGCCCCGGCGACCCGGATCCCACGGCCACAACCCCGCCTCGAGAGTGGAACTCGGCCACGAATCGGTCTTGAACTGGACGACCCTGGCGGAATGCCCTCAAGTCTCCCGCGGACCACCCACGCTCCCGAAGTATCGAGCGGCCGTCCCACGCAGAGGCAACCTCGGTCGGTATGGCGCCAGCCGCCGGACTCTCCAACTGGCTGGGGTCGTCGAGATTGGCGACCGTCTCATGCATGATCAAGGTGGGGGTGAGAGACACGTTGGCATCCACCAGTTGCCCGGCAATGCGGTCCAACGTTCCCGCCCGGAGGTGGCTCCAACTCCGCTCGGCGAACGCCCAGCCATGATGGAACCCCTGCTGGTAGGCCGCGTAGAATGGGGCCGATGAGCCCGCCGCTGCCGGTGGAATACCGCTAAGTCCTACTCTCGAGTGCACACCCTCGTCCGCAGCAGTTACCGCATCCGTCAGGCCCAGCAACGCGACCACTGGCAGTTGGAATGACTGTGATTCGTCCACCACCGCACGCAGCAAATGGAGGTTGGCCATCTCTGCGACCCCGATATAGTCGACTCCGGCGACCGAGTTGTCGTCTACCGTCCGCCGTGCGTCAGCGGTGCTGAGCGCAGCGTCCGACCGAGGATCGCCTACGGGTGTGCCGGTGAAGTAAATGCGAGGGCCGGTCACCTCTCTCCGCTCGGTTCGCTGGGAGAGAATCATCACCGACTCTGTGTGGGTGCGGAGGTCTCGAATTGCCGTTATGCCATAGGCCAGAAACCGTCTCAATGCCCAGGATTCAGCCCGGGCGTCAGCGTCTATGAGTCCTGGGATGATCCAGCGACCGGTCAGATCAATTTCCTGAGCCCCTCCAGGTACCTCCACGCTGCCCGCAGGCCCGATTGACTCGATCGATGATCCGTTTATCACGACTACAGCATTGTGGAGCGGAGCACCGCCGGTGCCGTTGATCACCGTGGCCCCGACAAGCACTACCCGATTGGTGTCCTCGGCGCCGCAGGCGGCTGTGAGAAGGGCCGCCAAGGCAACCAACCGCCTGCTCAACATTGCCAGTCCAGGTGCCATGTGGCCTTCCTGATGTGGGTACCGTCCCGGATATGAAAACGAGGCGCCGCCACCGTGGTGCCAGCGCCTCGTGAGCAGCCAGGCCCGCTTATTTCTTTCTGGTCGGCCGCTTCG
>CAXMUQ010000176.1:0-6917 GCA_964196605.1 uncultured Acidimicrobiia bacterium | reverse complement strand
GAGTCCGACCATGCGTAACTGCATACAACGCTCCTACGAAGTCGAGCTTAACTCCAGCTCCGGTGCGTCACTCCAAAGACGCTCCAACTGATAAAATGCTCGCGTTTCAGGATGGAACAAATGGATAACGAAATCCACATAGTCCAACAGTACCCATCGCCCGAGCGTGAGTCCTTCCACGTGGTGCAGCCTTTGGCCCTCTACCCGGAGCGCCTCCATCACTGCTTCGGCGATTCCCCGGACGTGCGCGTTGGAGGTCCCTGTAGCAATGACGAAGAAGTCGGTGGCATCGTTCACATCTCGCACGTCTAGAGCCAACATATCCTGCGCCTTGAGCCCGTCGATCGCCGAGATGGCTACTCTCACTGCATCGGGCACGCCGCGGTTGGTGCCGTCTCCGGCCGGCTTGGCGGTCATGTCGTGCCGCCCGCGGGCTGGCCCCTGACGTTGCCCAGGGGAACGACTCGACCTGACTGGTCGAGTCTCAGGATCGGCTTCACGTTAAGCATGCCACCGATCCGTGTCTTGCCGCGGCTGACGCGACCGGACGTCAGTAAGTTATCAAACCGTTCCATGGTCAGGCGTGTTCCCGACTGGTCTCGTATGGCGGCTTCGGAAGGCTGAAAGGTGCCGGACTGGCTGGAAGAGAGAAACGCCGCAACTGCGCCGTCGACGGTGTGCAGTGTCATGCTGAAGTTGGTGCCCGTATCCCCATCCGGGACAGGGAAGGCGTTGATATGATTGATTTCTTCGCGCCCGGCCGCTACCCAGTCCGACGCCGCGTACAACGAGCGGGCCAGCCTGGGGCCATCCAGATAGGCGATCCCCACTGTCATGCAGTCCTCGTTACTCGGGTACCACAGTAACGTGGAGGTCGGCGACGACCTCCGGATGGAGCTTGATAGGAATCACGTGCTCGCCGATGGTCTTGACCGGCGCCTCGAGGTCGATTTTGCGCTTGTCCACTTCGTGGCCCGCGGCCGCCAAGGCATCGGCAATGTCCTGGGCACCGATGGACCCGAACAGCCGGTCACCCTCACCTGCCTTCCGGGCCAGCGTGATGGCAACTGCGCTCAATTGAGTCGCCAGGGCTTCGGCATGGACCTTATCCGCCGCGAGCTTGATGTTGCGGGCTTTGGCCTCCGCCTCGATACGCTTCTTGTTCCCCTGAGTCGCCTGGTAAGCGAACCCCTTGGGGAGAAGGAAATTCCTGGCGTATCCCGGCTTTACCCGAACCAGGTCCCCTGCATTCCCCAGTGACTTGACGTCTTCACGCAGAATTACTTCCATCATGGCAACTCACCTCGTGTGCTGTGCGGGCGGCATCGGCCGCCGACGGATATCGATCCAGGTATCAGCGATTCCAAGTAACAGTAGCCCACTCCCCGCGATGGGCAACACGAACAGGGCCGCAACGGCCATCAGGCCCAAACCTATTGATCCAAGGGGCGATTTCGACCTCATGAACCACGTCAAGATGGCCGCGCCCCGGGTGGCGTAGATGGTCCCGAATACCAGCAGGGCGTTGACCGCCACCAGGTCCAGCGCGTCGCCGGCCGGACTGATCAGGACTGCCAGCGGCACCACCATGCCCCACAGGAGATGGTCGCTCCCACGAAAACTGGTGAACGGCGCTGCCGGCCCACCAATTGGACGCACAGCCACCCGCTGGTACACGGCCCACGCCACCAACAGGCCAGCCACGGCCGCCAGCGTGGTAAGGCCCGGAAACAGACTCACGGCCAGCTCAATGCCGGCTGCCGCGTCCTGCATGGCGTCCGGGCCGTTGAACACCGCCATGCCTCTGGCCATGGTCTGGTATGCGGCCCACGTGGCTCTCGTCAGGGCGAATTCGATCCGCTCCCACGTTATTCCCAGTAGCCATGTCCACCAGAGTGTGCCGACCAGCCCTGCCGTGACTGCGACGCCGATGTTGCGGCCCAATCGCTGTGGCCGCCACAGAACTGTCGCCACGAAAGCCCCGGTCACCATGACACCGGACCCGCGGATGATCTGCGTGGCAACGGCTCCCGGTTGGACCAACCAGAGCACCGTCCAGGCGAGAATTGCGCTCAACCACAAACGCTCCCGAGTGGTCCTGAGACCGGACACCAACAACAAGGCCCCGATCGGCCCCAGCGCAAAGACGATGACGTCGGGCCATGCCATTAGCATGTAGCCCGCCAAGGCCAGGAACGTTCCCGCTGAGACCCTGCGTCTTTCTGGGGGGCCTGGGAGTTCGGTCAGCCGCCGTGTCCCTTGATGTAAGGCAACAATGCCAGCTCACGGGCCCGCTTTATCGCGGTGCTCAGCTGCCGCTGGTGCCTCCCGCAAGTGCCTGACAACCTGCTGGGGAGCATCTTGCCCCGCTCGGTGATGAACCGGGACAACATCCGGTCATCCTTGTAGTCCACTACGCGGACACCCGATTCGCAGATGGCGCACGACTTGTTCCGTCGCCTCATGAGTCGTCCTCCTTCCTCGTCTCGGTTGTGGTGACTTCCGGGACCACTGGCTGGGGACCGTCGTTAAGAACGATGAGATGGCGGAGGACACTGTCGTTGAGCTTGACGGCCCGTTGGTACTCGGGCAAGGCCTCACTCGCCGATTCGAACTGGGCGATGACGTAGTATCCGGTCTCGTGGTTCTTGATGGGGTAGGCTAGAGTGCGTTTTCCCCAGTGGTTGCACTCTGGGGCATCGGCGGTCGGCTGGGCCAGGAGGGAGTGGAACTGATCCAGGTGCTCCGTAACTACGGCCTCGTCGAGGGCGGAATCGAAGATATACACCGCCTCGTACTGACGTGTCATAACACCATCCTTTGGTCTGGTTGCCCCGACCCGGGTGTCCGGTCGAGGAGGGTTGTCTAAGTGGCATGAAGATAAGTGGTTGCCCCGTTCATGGGAAGCGCCGCAGCCCCGGGCGAGCTAACCGTACTAACATTGACCGATCGAGCTAAGGGGAGATATTACAATGAGTTGTGAACCCTGAAGCGAGGAAGCATGGAAATCTTATCACTTCAGATCGGGCAACCGCAGCCTTTTGGGGTGGAAGGTGCCGAAGACCCTCTCGAACGGCCCTGGGTGTCCGCCATTGCCAAGCAGCCGGTCCTGGGACGAGTGTGGCTCGGACCCGAGGGACTGGCGGGCGACACGCAGGCCGACCGCAAGCGTCACGGCGGGCCGCATATGGCGGCCCTGGTCTATTCGGCCGGCCATTATCCCGAGTGGCGAGAGGAACTGGATGACTCCAGGTTGGGCTACGGCGCGTTCGGGGAAAACATCACCGTTGCGGGCGCCGACGAGCACACCGTTTGTATCGGCGATCGCTTTGAGGTAGGTGACGCCATCGTAGAGGTGTCCAAGCCCAGACAACCATGCCAGACGCTAGCCCGGAAGTTCCGCGTCCGTGACATGGTCAAGCGGGTGCTGCACCGCCAGGCGTTCGGCTGGTACCTCCGGGTGCAGCAAGATGGTTGGTTGGAGGAGGGGATCGTGTTCCAACTGCTGGACCGTCCCTACCCCCAGTGGACAGTGAAGGAAGTCGAACGGGTCATGCGCTTGCGGACACAAGACCCCGAGGCCGCACGGCGGCTAGCGGGTTGCAAGGCTTTGCCGGACGATTGGCGCGCCAAACTAGCAGGGGCCGCCGCCACTCGGTGAGCAACGGGTGGACCGTCAGGAGCAAATGGTTGAGAACCAGGCCTGCCCACTAGCACTTCCCTTTGCAATGGCGGCAGACCCGGCAACGGGAAACGTCTATTTCTGGGAGATAATGCTACCGGGGGCGATGGTGGGAGTCATCGTAGGTTACTCCACCCAGAAATACGGTCGCAGGCCGCCACAGCAGCGGGCCAGCGGTTAGTTGCGCTAAGGGGCGGGGGTACCCTCTTCCGAGCTCTCGTCCAGCATCTCCCGGATCTTCCCGCCCAGTTCGTCTATGCCGCACGGCTTGGGAATCAGGACTGCCCGCGAGTGGGCCATGGCCTCCAAAGCCATCTCTGCCGAATACCCGCTCATGAATGCGATCGGCACCGATCGGTCGATGGCCCGGATCCGGTCGTATGTCTCCGTGCCACCCATCCGCGGCATGGAAATGTCAAGCAATACCAGATCGATCTGTTCACGGCCGGCCACGAACATGTGCAGCGCCTCTACCCCATCCACCGCCGTTAGCACGTTGTAGCCCAGCTCCTCGAGCAGGCGCCGGCCAACACTGCTGAGGGCTTCCTCGTCTTCGGCCAGGAGTATCGTCTCGTCGCCGAGTGAGGTTGGAGTGCTGGCGGTTTCCTGGGCATCGTCAATGATCGGCAGGAACAGCATGCACGAGGTTCCATGTCCCACCTCACTGTACACGGTGAGAACCCCGCCGTGTTGCTGTGCAATTGCCCGGGCCAAAGGCAAACCCAATCCCCGATGCTCTCGGTGGGACTTGGTAGTGAAGAACGGATCGAAGATCCGGAGCTTTGTTTCGGACTCCATACCGGTACCAGAATCACTGATGGTGATCTGCAGGTAGGTCCCCGGCGTTAGCCCCGGATTTTCACGACAATGCATTTCGCTGAGACGGATAGACTGGCTTTCCAGAATGATTTCGCCTGCTGATGGAGCGGCTTCCCGGGCATTGCCGACAAGAGCCAGTACCGCCAGTCCAACCTGCCCGACGTCGAGTTCGACAGATGGCAGTTCTTCGGCCAGCGACAGCCGCACGGCCGGCTGGTCGTCATGTCCGTCGGCTAGGCTGTCGACGAGATCCTGCAGGAACGAGTTGACCGATACCCGTTCCTTGGCAAGCGGGCGGCGCAGTGACAACGTCAGCAGCTGATCTAGAAATCCTCGCTGGTGCTCAGCGGCCGCTTGCAGAGAGTCCACGGTGCTCAGAGGGGTATGGTCGTGCTCCAGGGTCTCTCGCAATTCGGCTACTCGTTCGAGTATCTCGCTGACGAACGGATCGAGATCCTCTGCCACCTGGCCGGTCACAGAATGCATCGAATTCAGCCTACCCGCCTCTAACCCCTGCCGCTCATGCCGGTGGCGGTCGCCTTCGTCGGTGCGGACGTCACTGATGTCCTGCACGACGGTAACGAAGTACTGGGTGGCACCTTCTTTATCCGCTGCGGCCGTGGCGCACACTCGGCACCAGACGACGTGCCCGTCCATATGGAAGTACCGTTTTTTGACCATCACCGTGTCGCTCTTGCCCATTAGCAGGCGCCGTGCCTGCGTGGCGCTCTCCGCCAGGTCATCCGGATGGGTTACTGCGTAGATGTCGGTGGCCAGCAACTCGCCTTCTTGGTAACCGAGCATTTGGCACATGGCGCGGTTGACCAGCAGGAATGAACCGTCCACTCCGGTAATGGCCATCCCCGTCTTGGCCGATTCGAAGGCCATGCGGTACTGCTGTGCTTTCTCAGTGAGTGCGTCGCTGGCCTGTTTCTGACTGGTGATGTCGGTACGTACGACCAGGAGCGACTCGGGTCGACCGTCCCTTCCCGGAATCGGGACCACCCGATATAGCCACCACGGTGGCCGTTCGTCTGTACGTGTTTCGAACGTGTATTCCCGACGAGTCTCCTTGGCCAGCCGGCATGCCTCACGGAATGCCCGGCGGTGTTCGACCGGGAGGAGACCGGACAAGGCGACACCCGTCATCCGTTCCACAGGGATTCCGGGGAACTCGCGGTTGGCGAACACGATCCGTTCGTCGAGGTTCAGCTCGAATACATGGTCAGGAAGCACTCGCCACAGGTCGTGCGGCGTCGTGCGTGAGCGGGTCAACGAGTCTGAGACCCGCCGGCCCGAACCACGTCGCCGGCGGGTGCTCGGACCGGCGGGGAAAGGGCCGTTTACCAAGGGGATTTGCGGTGAGGGTGCATCATACTAGAGTACGCTCTGAAACACGTCTAGTAAAGCGTACCAATCACGTGGGATTTAGCCCCGAGCAGGGCTCATGAATCAGACGTTGAATCGGAACAGAATGACGTCGCCGTCCTTCACCTGGTAGTCCTTACCTTCCGAGCGGACTAACCCCTTCTCACGGGCGGGTTTCCAGCCATCGACCTTCACGAAATCGGCGTGAGAAATGGTCTCGGCGCGAATGAAACCCTTCTCGAAGTCGCTGTGGATGACCCCTGCGGCGGCCGGAGCTCGGTCACCTCGATGGATGGTCCAGGCGCGGACCTCTTTCTCACCGGCGGTGAAGTAGCTCTGGAGATTCAGCAGGTGATAGGCGGCGTGCGCCAGGCGGTCGAGTCCAGACTCTTCGACACCCAGTGAATCGAGAAACTCGCGTCGTTCCTCAGCCGGCAGCTCGGCCAATTCGGCTTCGACCTGCGCCGAGAAGACCACTATCTCGGCCTCCTCGCCCTCTCCGGTGAGCGCGGCACCGAGTTGCTCGACCTGGGTGTTCCCGGTGGCAATGTCGTTTTCGTCGACGTTGGCGGCGTAGAGAACTGGTTTGGCTGTGAGGAGATTGAAGCTGCGGATGGCAGCTCGCTCTTCTTCTGTCGGGAGCACGACCCGGGCTGGGCGCCCTTGGGACAGGACTTCACGCAGTCGTGCCAGGAGGCCCACCTCGATCTTGGCCTGGGCATCTCCCGAACGTGCCAGCTTGTTGGCTTTCTGCTCACGCCGCTCGACCGACGCCAGGTCTGACAGGATCAGCTCGATGTTGATGATCTCGCGGTCACGTACCGGGTCCACCGATCCGGAGACGTGCTGGACGTTATCGTCATCGAAACAGCGGACCACGTGGACGATCGCATCGACTTCGCGAATGTTGGCCAGGAATTTGTTGCCGAGTCCTTCGCCCTCGCTGGCGCCCTTGACCAACCCGGCGATATCCAGAAACTCCACTGTGGCCGGCAGAACCTGCTGTGGTTTCACCACCTCGGCCAGGGAGTTAAGTCGTGCGTCTGGC
>CAXMUQ010000175.1:0-15041 GCA_964196605.1 uncultured Acidimicrobiia bacterium | reverse complement strand
GTGTACCGGGTGCAGATTCAGGGCGCCGACGAACTCAATTTTGAACACGACTCCGTCATGCTCGAAGGTGGCAACACCAGTTTCCAGGTGCACTTACAAGTCGATCCCGACGAATTCCCCATGATGTACAACATGGCCCAGGCGATTACAGCGCCGTTGACGGCCGCGGCGGTCAACTCTCCCATGCTGTTCGGCAGACGTTTGTGGGCGGAGACGCGGATCGCATTGTTTCAGCAGGCCATCGACACCCGCCGGTCCACGCGGCACGTGCGGGAGCTGGCTCCCCGGGTGCGCTTCGGCGAGCAGTGGATCAAGTCGTCCATCCTCGAGGTGTTCCAGGAGGACATAGCCCGGATCCCGGCGCTATTGGGCAGCAAACCCGAGGAGAATCCGCTGGAACTCCTGAAGGCAGGCAAGGCTCCGCAATTGGCCGCCCTTCAGATGTACAACAGCACGGTGTACCGCTGGAACCGTCCGTGCTACGGGGTACACAAGGGCGTACCTCACGTGCGGATCGAGTGCCGTGTCCTCCCGGCCGGTCCGTCGACCATCGACGAGGTTGCCAACGCCGCCTTCTGGGTAGGCATGGTGCTCGGCGGGATTCGGGAGTATCCCGACCTGACCGAACGGATGGCCTTCAGCGAAGCGCGGGCCAACGTGCTGGCGGCGGCGCGGCGGGGACTCAACGGTGGCTTCACCTGGCTGGACAACAAACAGGTCAGCGCCCCCGATCTCATCCTCAAAGAATTGCTCCCTCTGGCGCGCGAGGGACTCACCGCCAACGGGGTCGCCACGGAGGATATCGACACCTACCTGGGCGTCATCCAGGAACGAGTGGAGACGCGGATGACAGGAGCCACTTGGCTGGAGAAGTCGTTGGTAGAGCTTGGCACCGACGGCACTAAATCCGAACGGCTGGCGGCCCTCACCGCGGCGACGTCCCACTACCAGCAACTCGGCCTTCCAGGACACGAATGGGGCACGGCATCGTTGTCGCAGAGCAGCAATTGGCGCCAACACTACCTCAGGGTTGAGCAGTACATGACTACTGACCTGTTCACCGTCAAGGAAGACGAACTGGTGGACCTGGCCGCGCTGTTGATGGACTGGAAAGGGGTCCGCCAGGTGCCGGTGGAAGACGAGGAGCACCGGTTGATCGGGCTGTTATCTTACGGGTCGGTCCTCCGGGCCCTGGCCACGGCCAGAGTATCGGAAGGCGACCTGACGATTCCGGTCCGCGCTCTGATGGACCCTGCTCCGGCCACGGTTGCTCCGGAAACGACCACGCTCGAGGCCATCGAACTGATGCGGGAACGGAAACTGACCAGCCTCCCGGTGCTCCAAGACGACATCCTGGTAGGCATCGTGAGCGTCGGCGACTTCATGCCGATCGCCCAGCGGTTGCTACAGGAAAAGCTGGGTGAGATCGAATGAAGGCTCAGGTGTGACAATCGCCACCACAGGCATGGACACGACGGCAACCCGCGTCATCGGACGGATAGACGGCAACACGCCGGGACCGGTCCTGGTGTGTGTCGCCGCCATGCATGGCAACGAACCGGCCGGCATTGAGGCACTCGAACGCGTGCTCGACACGTTGACCGTCGAGGCGTACCGTATCGAGGGCACCTTTGTAGCCGTGCGGGGAAACCAGGCCGCCCTCGCCGAGCAGGTTCGCTTCGTCGACAACGACCTCAATCGACACTGGACCCGCGAACGGATCGGCCGAGTCGCGCTGGACCGCGACCCGGATCCGACGGTGTCGGAAGACGCCGACCTTCTGCAACTGCACGACCTCATCAGTGACCTTCTCGACCAGGCCAGCGGAGAGAGTTACCTCCTCGACCTGCACACCACGTCCGGCCGGAGCGCCCCGTTCGGCACGGTGGGCGACACGCTGCGGAATCGTGGGTTCGCCATGCAACTGCCGCTCCCGCTCATCATGGGGCTCGAGGAACACCTCGAGGGTACCATGCTCGAGTTCTTCAACGACCGGGGCCACGTGACGCTCGGCCTCGAGGGTGGCCAGCACGACGACGCCAGTTCGGTGGACCGGATAGAGGCCGCTGTCTGGTTGGCGCTCGAAGCAGCGGCGATGCTGACGGATCCACGAGCTGCCACGCGCCTGGCTGACGCCCGTACCTTCCTCGCCCGCCTTACCCGCAATCTTCCGCGGGTGCTCGAAGTGCGCCACCGCCACTTCGTCGGCCCCAAGGACCAGTTCACCATGCGACCCGGTTACGCCTCCTTCCAGGAGGTGGCCGAAAACGAACACCTGGCAGGCGACGAAACCGGTCCCGTCACCGCACCGGAGACCGGCATCATCCTCATGCCACTATACCAACCCGCCGGCGACGACGGGTTTTTCATCACCCGCGAGTTCAACCGCTTCTGGCTGTCCGTCTCCGCTCTCCTCCGCCGGCTGCACGTTGACAACGTCCTCCCGTGGATGCCGGGTATCACGCGCGACCCCTCGCACGGCGGGACTCTTCTTGTCAACGGGCGCGTGGCGCGGTGGTTTGCCCTGGAGGTGTTTCATTTGCTTGGCTATCGCAAGCGACGGCAGATGGGGGAGGTGTTGGTGGTTGCGAGGAGACGGGAGGGGGGGCGGTAGGGCGGTACGGGCGGTACGGGCGGTACGGGCGGTACGAAGGTATTGCAACCAGCTACTAGCCGCCAGTCATCAGCAGCTCCTTCGCGTGCTCCCTAACGGCGGAGCTCTCCGAGTCTCCCAGCATACGAGCCACTTCTAACACGCGGTCCTCCCCGTGGATAACGGTTACGTCGCTGGTGGCCATGCCGTCGGAAGAGGCCTTGGCTACGACCAGGTGGCGGTCGGCTTTTCCGGCGATTTGGGGGAGATGGGTGATGACCAGGACCTGACGGCCCTCGGCTACGTCGGCCAGGGCCTGGCCTACCTGGGCGCCGACCTCGCCGCCGATTCCCTGATCGACTTCGTCGAACACCAGGGTCTGGACTCGGTCGTGCCGCGCCAGTACCACCTTGAGCGCCAGCATGATGCGGGACAGCTCGCCGCCCGAGGCGACTTTGCCCAACGGTCTTGGGTCCATGCCCTGGTTGACTTGTATCTGGAAGGCGACCGATTCCCGTCCGGTGAGACCGGGCTGAGCGAGGGCCGGCAACTCGATGGTTACCCGTCCTCCGGCTAGGCCCAGTGTGGGGAGCAACTTATCGACAGCGCGAGTCAGCCTTCCGGCGGCGCCCTCGCGCTTGGCTGACAATCGATCGCAGGCAGCGTCGAGGGCCGCGGCGGCTGCGGCACGTTTGGCTTCGATGACCTCGAGGTCGAGGTCGGCCGTGTCGAGGACGTTCAGTTCGTCCTCAGTGCCCGCCAGCGTCTCGAGAACTGCCTCGATGGTAGCACCGTACTTCTGCTTCAGACGGCCGAGCACGTCGCGCCGGGATTCTACTTCGGCCAACCGTTCAGGTGAATGCTCGATGTCGTTGGCGTACTGCTCAACCACTCGTGCCAGCTCGCTGAGGTTGGCGTAGGCTCCATCGAGGAGTTCCCGCCAGGCAGCCACACCGGGATCGAGTTTCTCCAAGCCATCCACCGCGCGTTCCGCAGCGCCAACCGCGTGGAGCGCGGCTCCGTCTCCCCGGTCGAGCGCGTCCAGCACAGATTGGGTCAAGGCTTCGATCGCGTCTGCCTCGCCGAGTAGGCCTGCTTCGCGGTCGAGCACCTCGGCTTCGCCCGGCTGGGGGTCTGCCTGGCTGATCTCCTGTGCTACGTGACGCAGATAATCCGCCCGCCGGCGCACCTCGTCTCGGCGCTCGCGGAGCGCCAAATATTTTTCTTCCAGCGCGTGCAGCGCCTCGTGGACTTCCACTACGGCCGCCCGTTCGCCCGCGGCGCCGGCGAAGGCGTCGAGGATGTCCCGTTGGGCCTCTGGGTGGAGCAGTGACTGGGTTTCGTGTTGCCCGTGCAAGTCGGCCAGAAGACCACCCAACTGGGCCAGCACTTTGACGGTCGTAGGGCTTCCGTTGACCCAGGCGCGCGAGCGGCCTTCGGCCGCAACTTCACGGCGGATTACCAGCCGCCCGTCATCCACATCGAGTCCCAGCGATTCTATGCGGGTATTGATCCACGGGCCGAGATCCTCGACGACTCCCTCGATCACGGCCTTGGCGGCTCCGGGACGGAGCGCCTGGGTGTCTGCTCGCTCACCTAGCAGCAGCGCCAAGGCGTCCACCAGCATCGACTTCCCCGCCCCGGTTTCGCCGGTGAGGACGTTGAGTCCCGGACCCAACGACAGGGTCACGTCGGCAACTGTGGCCAGGTTTCGCACCCGCAGTTCGCTGAGCATGGCCTAGTCCACGGTGCGGTCGGAGAGGTCTCCCCAATGGAGCTTCTGTCGCATGCGATGGAAGTACTCCTGATCGTCGTACCGGGCCAGCATGACGGCGGTGGGGGCGCGGCGGATTTCCACCCGGTCGCCGGGACGGAGCCGGGCGGACGTCTGCCCATCCAGGGACACCAGCAGGTCCTCTTCGCCCCACGGGGGCAGCGGTTCGACGGTGACGGCGTAGTGAGCCGGCACCACCACTGGGCGCACCGCGAGCGTATGGGCACATATCGGGGTGACCACCATGGCCTGAACGCCGGGCACCACTATGGGGCCTCCCGCGCTCAGGGAATAGGCGGTCGATCCGGTCGGCGTGGCGATGACGATCCCGTCAGCGCTGTATGGTCCGATGCTCTCACCCTCGATCCTAACGTCCAACCTGACAACCCGGGCTACCCCGGCCTTGTGGATGGCAACGTCGTTAAGAGCATTGGGGAGTGGTTGCAAATCTCCATTGGCGCTGACGATGCCGGCGGCCAGTACTTGGCGCCGGTCGACGGTCAACTCCCCGGACACGAGCGCGTCGAGCGCAGGAGCAAGGTCGGAGTAGCTGGCCCAGGTCAGGAAGCCTACCCTGCCGAGATTGAAACCGAGGATGGGGATCTCCCGGCTCTGGACCAGGCGCGCTCCGCGGAGTAGAGTGCCGTCGCCACCGAAGGACAGGAGGGCATCGAGCGCCGCTCCGGTTACCGGCGGTAAGGGCTCGTCCCACAATGGGACCAGGTCCTCTTCGGTGAACAGGGTGATGTTGCGCGCTGGCGCCAGTCGCCTCAGCTCGCGCAGGACGTCCCGCAGATCGCGGTAGCGGGTGTTGCCGACGACCCCGACGTTCATCGCGGCTCGAGCGTTCCCTCTTCGTGCCGAAGCAACGAACGAATGCGCCGCGCAATGCCGTCGGCCGTCAGCCCATACTTGGCCAGCTGCTTGGCGCGGGGCGCGTGCTCTTGCAACTGATCGGGAACGCCGAGAGCCACCGTGCGAACTTCTGGGTGAGTGGTCTGAAGGGTTTCCGCCAGGTAAGCGCCGAAACCGTTGACGACGGTACCCTCTTCGATGGTTACCAACCGCCGGTGGCTCTGCACCAGTGATTCCAGTGTGGCGGTGTCCATTGGCTTGAGGAACCGGCAGTTGACGACGGTGACCTCGATGCCCTCATCCGCCAGTGCCACCGCGGCCTCGAGGCTCGGCAGCACCATGGTGCCCACAGCGAGGATGGCCAGGTCGCCGCCCTCCCGCAGCACTTCCCAGGTACCGTAGGGCACCGCGGGAATCTGCGAGGCGTGCGCCACCTCGGCCGGCACTTTGTCTCGTGGGTAGCGGGTGCAAAACGGACCGTCCTGGTGTTCGATGGCGGTACGCAGCAATCCCACCAGCTCCGCACCATTCTTGGGCGCGGTCACCGTCATCCCCGGCATGGCCAGCATGTAGGCGATATCGTACAGCCCCATGTGGGTCTGGCCGTCCTCGCCCACCAATCCGGCGCGGTCCATACAGAAGACCACCGGCAGCCGCTGGACCACTACGTCGTGGATGATGTTGTCGAACGCCCGTTGCAGGAACGTACTGTAGATGGCCACGATCGGCTTGATGCCCTGTGTGGCCAAGCCGCCCGCGAAGGTGACCCCGTGACCCTCGGCGATGCCCACGTCGAAAAACCGCTCGGGCCACTCTTTCTGAAATATGTTGGTGCCGGTCCCGGCCGGCATTGCGGCGGTGATGGCCACTACGTTGGGATACTCCTCCGCCAACTGGGTAATGCCGTCGCCGAACACCTTCGTCCAGGCGGGCGGCCCGCTGGCCTTCTTGCGCATTTCGCCGGTGGTCGGGTCGTACGCGGCCAAGCCGTGCCACTTTTCCCGATTGTCCTCGGCAAAACTGAATCCCTTGCCCTTCTTGGTCAGGACGTGCACCACACGCGGCCCCTCGAGGTCTCGCACGAAGGTGAGCGTTTCGAGCAGCTTGGGGAGATCGTGTCCGTCGATGGGCCCGAAGTAGCGGAAGCCGAGTTCCTCGAACAGCATGCCCTCGGAAAATAGATTCTTGGCCGACTCCTCGACGTTCTTGGCAAAGTCTACCACGCCCTCGCCAAAGACGCCGCCCAGGGCCACCGTGGCCCCCTTGATTCGATCGCGCAGCTTGTTGGTGCGGGGATCGGCCACTATGCCGCCGAGCATCTTGCTGATGGCGCCGACATTGGGCGCGATCGACATGCCATTGTCGTTGACTATGAGGATCACGTCCCGCCCGGAATGGCCGGCGTTGTTCATTCCCTCGTACGACAGGCCGGAAGTGAGCGCGCCGTCACCGGTCACCGCCACCACCTTGAAATCTTCGCCCTTGAGATCGCGCGCTGTGGCCATGCCAAGCGCCGCTGACATGGCGGTGCCGGCGTGCCCGGCGCCGAAGTGGTCGTGCTCGCTTTCGACCCTGCGGAGGAAACCGGAAAGGCCATCTTCCTGCCGCAAGGTGGGGAAACGCTCGTTGCGCCCGGTCAGCAACTTCCAGGTGTAGGCCTGATGCCCCACGTCCCACAGAACCTTGTCCCGCGGCGAATCGAGGAGATACAACAGAGCTATTGTCAGTTCCACCACCCCGAGGCTGGCGCCGATGTGGCCGCCGGTCTGGCCGCAACACTCGATCAGCCGCGCGCGGATGTCCGCAGCCAGTTCCGGGAGCTGCTCGGGAGTCAGTTTCTTGAGGTCTTCGGGACCGTGTATGGATTCGAGTAACGACATGGCAACCGGAATTTGGGGTCAGGATTCTCTATGTACAATATACTCGGCCAAGCCGGCCAGCGCCTCCGAGGACACCCCTCCGGCACGGAGATGCTCCACGGCGCTCCGGGCCAGCCGGTCGGCCTCCAGCCGGGCCTCGTCCACGCCCATGAGCTGGACGTAGGTGGATTTTCGCAGGGCCTCGTCCCGGCCGGCGGTCTTCCCCAATTGATCGCTGGTGCCTGTGGTGTCAAGCACGTCGTCGGCCACCTGGAACGCCAGGCCGACGTCCTCGCCGTAGGCAGCGAGAGCCTCCACCTGAGAGGGCGTGGCACCGGCGGCCAATCCGCCAATGACGCACGACGCCCGAATGAGGGCGCCAGTTTTCCCCCGATGGATGTTGCGCAGTTCGCCCAGGCTCAGCTCCTGTTGCTCGGCCACCAAATCGAGCCACTGCCCGCCCACCATACCCTCGATCCCACTCGCCTGAAACAACTCCTGCGCTATCCGCCCTAGTGCGCCCGCGTCGAGCCCCAGCCGATTGGCCCCTTCAACCAACATCTGGGCCGCCACCGGAACCAGCCAGAACCCGACCCTGGTGGCCACCGGAACGTCGAACGCCACGTGGGTAGTGGGCCGACCCCGGCGCAGGTCATCGTCGTCCATGCAGGGGAGGTCGTCGTGCACCAGCGAATAGGTGTGGACCGTCTCCAGCGCCGCCGCAACCACGGCGATGCCGTCGTCCAGGCCGCCAACCGAGCGGTACCCGGCCATGACGAGGGCCGGCCTGATGCGTTTGCCGGGTCCGACCAGGGCGTACGCCAGTCCCTGGCCCTCGTCGCCGGGCACTTGGTCCGCCAGGCGAACGGCCCACTCGTTCAGAATGGCATCGGTCCGGGTCCGGGCTTCGGCCAGCAGCGCGGCGGGTGACTCCATGCCGACTGGACTATTCATCTACGTCCTCGAGCCTGATGGTGCCGTCGGCCTCCTCGAGCACGCGCTGCACGGTCAACTCTGCCTGAGCCAGCTGGTCGCGAGCTTGCCTGAGGCGGGCAACGCCCTCTTCGAACAACGCCAGGGCGTCGTCCAACTCGGGCTCATCCGACTCGAGCAGCCGGACGATTTCCTCGAGTCGCTTGAGGTCTTCGGCCAGACGGGCGCCGGTGGATTGGCTTGGATCAGTCATCGATCCTCCACCCTGGCCGGGACCTCACCATCGGCCAGCCGGAGCCGAAAGGGAGTACCATCGGGAAAATCGGCGCGGCGGCGCAGGACTCGGCCCTCGTCAGACAACGCCAGCCCATAGCCACGCTGTAATACTTTGAGCGGGCTCAGCGCGTCGAGCGCCACGCCCAGTCTGTCGAGCGACTGCCGCCGGGTCCTGATGACCCGTTCGAGACCGCCCTCCAGGCGGTCTCCCGCCCGGTCGAGTCGTTCGGCCGCCAGCCTCGTCCGCTGGCGGAGACCGCCCGCAAGCCGGCTGGCCAAGGCCGCGGTGTGACGCAGTACGTCTGCCTGGTCGGCCAGGGCCAGCTCGGCCGCGGCCGAAGGCGTGGCCGCGCGGACGTCCGCCACAAGGTCGGTGAGCGCAATGTCCGTTTCGTGCCCGACCGCTGACACGGTAGGAACCCGCACTTCCGCCAACGCCCGGCACACCGCCTCATTGTTGAACACCGCGAGATCCTCACGGCCTCCCCCGCCCCGTCCAACGATGCACACGTCGATTCCCTCAATTCGGTTGACCAACCGCAGCGCCGCTACCACCTCGACGTCGGCGCCCGTACCCTGCACTCGGGTGCCGATCACCAGAACCTTGGCCATGGGCCAACGCTTGCGGGCCACAACAACCACGTCGTGCAACACCGCCCCATCAACACTGGTCACCAAGGCCACGGTGGTAGCCATGCGCGGCAACGGCCGCTTCAACGACGGATCGAGCAACCCGTCCGCCTGCAACGCTGCGCGGGTCTGTTCCAGCAACGCCTGTTGTAGCCCCAGACCCTCCGTGGGAATCAACCGCTTGACGGTCAACCGAAATTCCCCACGCTCGGCCCACACAGTCGGCGACCCGTAGGTAAAGACCTTGGCCCCTTCGCCGGGCGTCTCCTTCACCCGCCTGGCGTCGTCCCGCCACATGACGCAACGAACCTGAGCATCGGCATCCCGCAGACCGAAGTACCAGTGCCCGCTGGAATAGCGCTTGAACCCCACGACTTCACCCTGCACCCACACGGGCGCCAGTTGGCTCTCGATGAGCCGCTTGGCTGTTTGAGTCAGCTTGCTGACAGGCCACGCGGCGGCGTCGGGAGATTGGTCGAAGAGTGAGGGGGCTGGCATGGTGGGTGGCGGGTGGCACGGAGCAGCTACCAGCCACTAGCCACTAGCTGGCCGCCAGCGCCTTCGCTGCTTGGAGAGTGTTCTTCAGCAACATTGCGATCGTCATCGGGCCGACGCCGCCCGGGACCGGCGTGATGGCGGCGGCCACTTCGGCGACGGGTTGGTAGGCCACATCTCCTACCAGACGGTAGCCTTTTTCTTTCGTGGCGTCGTCGACACGGTTAATGCCTACGTCAATGACCGCGGCGCCGGGTTTGACCATGTCGGCTGTGATGAACTCGGGCATGCCCATGGCCACTATGAGGATGTCGGCCAAGCGGGTGACCGAGGCAATGTCTTTGGTGCGGGAGTGACACACGGTGACGGTGGCGTTGGCGCCCGGTCCCTTCTGGACCAACAGGTTGGCCATCGGCTTGCCGACGATGTTTGATCGGCCTACGATCACTGCGTGAGCGCCGGAGGTTTCGATCCCGGACCGGATGAGCATCTCCTGCACCCCGTAGGGAGTGGCCGGCTTGAACCCGGATGGGTCGCCCGCCACCAGCTTGCCAACATTGATCGGGTGGAAACCGTCTACGTCTTTCCGCGGGTCTATACGCAGCAGGACGTTGCCCTCGTTGATGTGATCCGGCAGCGGCAGTTGCACCAACATGCCGTGCACCGTGGGGTCGGCGTTGAGTTGGTCGATGCTGTCCAGCAACTCCGCCTCCGTGGCGGTGGCCGGCAACCTGACCGTCCCCGATTTCATCCCCGCCTCATCGCAGGCCCGCCCTTTCATACGCACATACACCTGACTAGCCGGGTCTTCACCGACCAACACCACGGTCAGCCCGGGAACAACGCCCTGCTCGATGAGGCGGGCCACCTCGGTGGCGACCTCCGCTCTGACAGCCTTTCCGATCCCCTTTCCATCAATGACCTGTGCGCTCATCGGGCAAAATCCACGGCTCGGGTTTCTCGAATGACGACAACTTTGATTTGTCCGGGGTACTGCAACTCGGTCTCTACCTTGCGAGCGATCTCTTCGCTCAAAGTGGCGGCCTTGGTATCGTCGACCCGTTCCGGGTGGACCACCACCCGGATCTCACGACCGGCCTGGATGACGTTCGACTTCTCGACTCCGTCGAACGCGTTGGCGATGGCCTCCAAGTTGGTGAGCCGTTTAACGTAGGTCTCGAAAGCCTCCCGGCGCGCGCCTGGGCGGGACCCGCTGATGGCATCGGCCGTCTGCACCAGCACCGACTCGACAGACTCGTGAGGAGCATCGTCGTGGTGGGCGTGGATACAATTGATGACCAGGGTCGCCTCGCCGTACTTGGTGGCCATCTCCACGCCCAGTTCCACGTGGGTCCCTTCGCTCTCGTGGGTCAGCACCTTGCCGACATCGTGCAGCAGAGCCCCCCGCTTGGCGAGTGCAACGTCGCACTTGAGTTCGGCGGCCATGGAGCCCGCTAGCCAGGCTACTTCCTTGGAATGATCAAGGATGTTCTGGCCATAGGAGGTGCGATATCGCATTCTCCCGATCAACTTGATCATCTCCGGGTGCAGGCCGTGCACGCCGGTCTCGTAAGCCGCCTGCTCGCCCAGTTCGACGAGTTGGGTCTCGAGTTCCGTACGCATCTTCTCGACCACTTCCTCGATGCGCCCCGGGTGAATCCGGCCGTCCGTGATGAGGGCGTCGAGGCTCCGGCGGGCAACTTCGCGCCGAATGGGGTTGAAACAGGATATCACCACCGTGTCGGGAGTATCGTCGATGATGACGTCGACCCCGGTGGCCGTTTCGAAGGCCCGGATGTTCCGCCCTTCGCGTCCAATGATACGGCCCTTCATCTCGTCGCTAGGAAGGGTCACCGCCGCCACGGTCGATTCCGCGATGTGCTCGGCGGCAATCCGCTGAGCCGCCATGGCGACCAGCCGAGTGCCTTCCTTCTCCGCCGTCCGCTTGGCTTGCTCCTTGATGTCCCGGGCCATCGCCGCCGCCTCGCTCTTGGCCTCGTCTTCCGCCTTACGAAGTACCTCGTGTCGAGCGGCATCCTTGCCCATGCCGCTGATCCGCTCGAGCGCCTCGCGCTGCTTGCGCAACATCGAGTCGAGGGCCTTTTCTTCCTTGACCACCGCCGCCTGCTGCTCAGTGGCCTGCTGCATCTTGGACGCTAACGTCTCTTCCTGCTGGGTGAGCTGCTCGACCCGGCGCTCCGAGGCGCGGTCGCGCTCCTCGGCTCGGCGCTCCTGGTGTTTGAGATCTTTCCGCCGCCGCTCCGCGTCGCGCTCCGCTTCTTCTCTCATCCGCAGAGCGTCTTCCTTGCCGGTGAGGATGGTGGCGGCCTTGGCCGACTCCGAATCCTTCCGTGCGTCGACCATGAGTTTCTCCGCATCGCGCCGAGCGGTGGCCACGATGCCGGTCGCCGACCGGCGTTGTTTCCTGATGTAGAGTTGGATACCGACAATGGTGGCCACCAGGCCAACGAACGCTCCCCCGAGAAGGGAGGTCAGGAGCGATTGGGACATTTATCTATCTCCAAACACGGAGCTGGGCTCCGTGTCGGTGTTCAGGATGTTGGGGCGTACGTCCCTTTGGTGCGCCGGCCTCGCTTGGCGGGCGGCAGCGTCCGGGCAACCCCGTCGGCCAGCGCGCTGATGCGCGCCGCCGCTTCAAGATCGCCCTGTCGAGCCTGGAACAACTCGTCGGTAATCGACAGGGCCGCCAACATGGCCGCCTTGTGCGAATCGGCCATCGGTACCATTTCCCTCACCCGCGCCAAGGCTTCGTCGACGTAGGCGGCCACCTGCAGAGTGTACTCCGGTGGGTGCTCGGAGCGCACGGTGAATTCCTCACCGTCGATGGTTACCCGGACCGCGTGCTTTTCGTTCATGAGGCCTCGTCTATGGTTTCCCGTTCCAGGAAGGCCATTCGCTCGATCAAAATTGCAATCTTCTGACGGGCTGCCTCGACCCGCTGTCGCAGGTCCCGGTTTTCCGCCTCCAGCGAAACGAGCCGCTGGCGTGATTCTATCAGTTCCGGCCCACCGAGCGCTCCACTCTCGTCCTTCATCCGGGCCAAATCGCCCTCGGCCTTCAGCGATCGGCTGCGCCATGAAGACGCTTCTTCGTTGGCGTGCCGGACGAGTTTCTCTAAGTCCGCGAGAGCGGGGATGTCTGGCCGCTGATAGTTCACGAGTTCACTCCCCGGCGGCGCCGCCGTCGACTTCCCTGGGCGCTACCCCAACCTGCTTTTCTACCGCCTGCAGGATTCGTCGGAATGCCTTGTCGACCTCTTTGTCTCTGAGCGTGCGCTCGGGATCGCGAAACGTAAGCCGGAAAGCCACGCTCCGGCTTCCTGCGGGGAGGTCGCCACCCCGAAACTCACTCAGGACCTCCAGCGACTCCAGCCGGGTTCCGCGAGTGGCCCGGATGGCCGTCTCCACTGCTTGGGCCGTGGCGCCCTGATGCAGCACCAAGGACACGTCGCGGGTCGAAGCCGGGGTTTCCGGAAGCGCCTGGTAGCTCCGCACCGCGCGTTCGGCGGGATCGAGGGACACTTCGAAGCCGTACACCGGGGCCGCCCACGGCGGGGCGTCGGCGTCAATTCGCTGGGTAAGACCCACCACCGAGCCAGCCTCAGACACGGCAACCCATGATCCCCCTTCAACTTGTACTGTTGCCGCCGGATGCGCCAGGGCAACGGCCCGCTGGAACAGAGCGGCCACATCCCACCGATCGCAGTCGCCGGCGGGCCCGGTATCGGTCCAGTGCCGCGGGTGCCTGCTGCCGCTGATTACCCCGGCCACGTGTATATCCTCCTCGGGGCGCTCACCGGGACCAGCCAACCGGAAAACGGTCCCCACCTCGAACAGCCGCACGTCGCGGACACCCTGGGCCCAGTTGCGTTCCACCTGCCGAACCAGGCCCGGAAGCAGCCGCAACCGGTGGAAAGCCTCCTCGGCCGACAGCGGATTGAGCACCGGGACGCTTTCCGAGCCCTCGCCCCGGTCCATCGGCATGGTCACCACTTCAAACAGGCCTTCGGCTGACAGCCCTCGGCGGACGGCCTTGGCCGCCACGTCGCTGGGGGCGTCCGGCAAGGTCCCTACCCTGAAGGGCTGCAGTTCCGAGGAAAACGTCTCGTAACCGTGCATCCGGGCGATCTCCTCCACCAGATCGATTTCCTCACGCAGATCCGGCCGCCAGCCGGGCACGTCCACCGCCATACGGCCATCGTCGGGCTTGGATACCACCGTGGCGCCGATGGCCACCAGATACTGCTCCAGAGACTGCCAAGGAATTTCTTCCCCCAGCACCTGACGGACCCGTTCGGGACGAAGAAAAATTCGTGGCGGATTGGTCGGCTCGGGCCAGACATCGACCGGGTCGCCGTCGAGCGTGCCACCGGCGGTGGCCAGGATGATTTCCAGACACCGGCGCAACGCGTCGGGCGCAGCCCAGCGATCGACACCGCGCTCGAACCGGAAGCTGGCGTCGGTGCTGAGCCCCAGGGTGGAACGGGTACGCCGTATGCGGGATGGCTGAAAGCTGGCGCACTCGAGGAAGATGTCACTGGTGCCGTCACGCACTTCGGTCGTCTCTCCACCCATTACGCCGCCGATGCCGATGACACCGCCCTCGTCGGCGATAACCGTCATGTCGTCGTCGACCGTTCGGTCCTTGCCGTCGAGTGTAAGGCAAGTCTCCCCGCTGACCCCGCGCCGGGCGATCACCGCCGGCCCGCGCAGGGTGGCGAGGTCGTAGGCGTGGGTTGGCTGTCCCAATTCCAGAAGGACGTAGTTGGTGGCGTCTACGATGTTGTTGATGGACCGGGTCCCCACCGCCTCGAGCCGCCTCCTGAGCCACTCGGGCGAAGGCCCCACGGTCACGCCCCGGATCACCGCGCCGAGAAAACGGGGACAGCCTTCCGGGTCATCGATGGCGACTCGTACCCCACCGGTGGAGCCATCTGCCCCCTCGGCCCTGACCGGCGCCGACACCGGTGGGTATTCACCTTCGATGCTCGGCAAGCGAAATTGGACCTTCAACCCCGCGGCCAACTCGCGGGCAACTCCCTTGTGCCCCAGCAGGTCGGGCCGGTTGGGCGTGACATCGACCTCGAGGCACTCGTCGTCCAGCCCGAGCGCCTCCAAAAAGCTGGTGCCCGCATCGGCCTCGGTGGCCAGTTCCATGATACCGCTGCTGTCCTCACCCAGCTCCAGCTCGCTGGCGGAACACAGCATCCCGTACGACGTCTGCCCCCTGATCTTCCGCTTCTCGATAGTAAATCCACCTGGCATGGCCGTCCCAACTCTGGCAAACGGGTAGCGCTTTCCTGCCTCGACATTGGGCGCTCCACAGACCACCACGTGTTCGTCCTGGCCGTCGAATACCGTACACACGCTCAGCCGATCAGCATCGGGGTGAGGCTGGGCATCCTTCACCAACCCCACCACCAAGTCGGACAGTGCAGCATGCCCCCGCTCCACCGAATCCACGGGCGCGCCGAGCATGGCCAAACGCTCAGTGAGGTCGTGGGCGTCGAGCGGTTGCCTGAGAAAGGCTTCGAGCCATTTACGGGATACGTTCATCGGTCCAAACTAGAAATTAGGAATTGGCTGTTAGCAATCAGCAACTGGTA
>CAXMUQ010000174.1:0-23934 GCA_964196605.1 uncultured Acidimicrobiia bacterium | reverse complement strand
ATCATCCATCGCGAGCAGATGAACGAGGCTTTGATACAGTGGGGCTACCCGGCAGACGCCATCCTGGACAACAACGTCTCCTTGTTGTTCGCCAAGCAGCTTAACGCACGGACCATCGTGATCAGTGCCATGAACCGCGAGTCCGACGGTCGGTTCTCTGTGACTACTCGGTTCACCGGTGTGAACGACGATGCTGGCTTCGTTGTTTCCCGGACGCAGTCCGCCGGCGAAACGCTGGAAGACTTTGCCAAGGATCTGGCCGACGATTTCAAAGACCCGATCAGGGCCTACAAGGACGCCAAGGAGTGCACCCAGCTTGCCCGTGCCCCAGACACGCAGCAGGACGCCGTGAAAGCGGCCGACAAGGCGCTCAAGCGGGTACCCAATCAGGGTCTGGCTGAAGTGTGTCTGGCGGAAATGGCCAAGGCGTCCGGCCAGCCGGCCGATTCCGTCATCGGCCATTTGCGTCGAGCGGTTGAGGGAGACCCGTTGAGCCTTCCGGCCCTTACCATGTTGGCGGAGGAGTATGAGGCGCTGGGCGACTCGGCAATGGTCATCGAGACATTTCAGGCCATGTTGTTGGTCGCCCCGACCAACGTGGCGCTGCGGGAAAACGCCATCAAGCTTTTCAACCAGTACGGGCATCCGGAAGCCGCTGTGGCGATTGCCGACGCCGGCATCGCGAGCGACCCATACAATCCCGGATTTTACGATCTGAAGGCCAACGCCCACGCCGTGGCTGGTCAGATGCCCCAAGCGCTGGCGGCATTGGCCTCCTTGTACGATCTCGACACCCTGGCGGTGGACTCCGCCTACTTCCGCAAGGTGATAGTTTTCGCCGAAGCCGCGGAGGATACTGCCGCCGTGCTCCGCTTTGCCCAGATCGGTTCCCGGCGCTACCCGCAAAGCATTACGCTCCTCGACCAACTCGCCAGCGCCTATGCGACGGCCGGTGACCTCGATAGCGCCGTAGCCGTTACCACCAGGCTGAACGAACTCGATCCCACATCCACCACTGCGGCCCTGAAGACAGCGCTAGCGCTGTCAAACGGCCGCCGCGTGATTGAAGCGATTCCCTTTGCCGAGTTCGCCGCCACCAACGGGACAGACGGGGAACGGATAAATGCGGCCAACATACTCATGACTGGTGCGCTGCCGTTGCTACAGGATCCGAGAGATCTCGAAGGTGCGGTGGCAGGGTCCCGGAAGGCAATCGAGTTGGTGCAAGACGACCAGCCTGCCATTGCCAGTACCTCCAACTACATTCTCGGCTTGTCGACATTCCTCATGGTGCCGGCGCTCGACGAGGAGGCGGAAGCCAACAAGTCATGTGACATGGCAAGACAGATGGATGATCTCCTGACTGAATCCAGAGCCGCGTTGACAGCCGGGCGCGAAACCAACCCGGAACAGGTCGATACTTTCCTCGGTTACGTAGACCAATACACAGACCGGGTGGCTTCCATGCTCGGCGCCTACTGCGAGGGCACCGGCGGCGGGTAGCCGGCAGGGGTTCCTCGATACGGGTGCCCCGTCTATATTGTGGTGCTCTCAGCCAGGGGGCTGTAGCTCAGTTTGGTTAGAGTGCCGCACTGTCACTGCGGAGGTCGCGGGTTCGAGTCCCGTCAGCCCCGTTCCCAATGATCCAGACACCCCGCGCGGGCCCGTGCGGGGTGTCCTCGTATTCAGCCATTGTATGCCGCGGGGTGGTTGATCTGACCACATTCCATGAACCCGTCCTCCTCGACGAAGTGCTTCGGGCGGCCGAAGGCGCCGTCCGGGTGGTGGATTGCACCGTCGGCGACGGAGGGCACGCGGCTGCTCTGGCGCAGCGTCCCGGGACGAAGATCCTCGGCATCGACCGTGACCCGGCTGCCATCGCCATTGCCCAAGAGCGTCTAGGGCCTGGGGCCACCCTTCTGACAGAGCCTTACGCCGACCCGGAGACCCTGGACGCCGTTCGGGAGTTCCAACCCGATTTCATCCTGTTGGACTTGGGAGTGTCCTCCCGCCAACTCGACGAGGAGGGTCGAGGGTTCACCTTCCGCCCCGGTGCCGTTCTGGACATGCGCATGGGCAGCGAGGGAGTGACGGCCGCCGAATTGCTCAACGAGTTGCCGCTCATCGAGCTGGAACGGGTACTGGCCGAGTACGCCGATGAGCGCCGCGCCAAGCGGCTAGCCCGAGAAATCGCCCGCCGCAGGGATCGACAGCCGTTCGCCATCAGCGACGACCTCGTCAACGCCATAAGGGCTGTACTGGGTCCGCGCTCCGGTCCGGGGGACTTCGCCCGGATCTTCCAGGGCATTCGCATTGCCGTCAACGACGAATTGACGGGCCTGGCCCAGGCACTCCCAGAACTGAGGGACGCACTTGCAGGTGGGTGTCTGGCCGTGATCAGTTATCATTCCGGGGAGGACCGGGTGGTCAAGCACACCTTTCGGGAGTGGGCTCGGGCGTGCGTATGTCCCCCTCATCAACCCATATGCATCTGCCGGGGCCGGGCCCTGGGGCGGCTGACGCCCCGCAAACCGATCATGCCCACAGACTCCGAGATCGAGGCCAACCCGCGGGCCCGGAGCGCCAGGCTCAGGATTTTCCAGGTGAGCGAGCATGAAGCCTAAAGGACGACACTGGTTGGCATTATGGCTGGGGCTGTTCCTGGCGATCGCAGGCATCGTGATCGCCCGTGACACGGCAAGCTACCGTAGCGCCCGCAGGCTGGCCGAATACCGCCAACAGCGCATCACTCTCGAGGCAGAGCGCGCCGAGCTGGTTCGTCGAGTGCGCCTGGCGTCGAGTCGTGAAGTACTGGTCCCCAAGGCGGAGCGCAGCCTGGGGCTCCACCGTCCGAGCGACAGGGAGTACGTGTTGTTCAGGCTTCCAGCGGACGAAGGTGTCCCCTGATGGCCAAGCCCGCGAGGCGTATATGGGTCTTGGAGGGCATTTTCGGAGTGGTGCTGCTGGGGGTCCTGGCCCGGGCGGCCCAGATCCAGCTGGTCCAGGGTCGCAGGTGGACTGAGGAGGCCACGGCCCAACTCTTGGTTCGTGAACCGCTCCCGGCCCGCCGGGGTACCATTTTCGATCGCCACGGTGAGCCCCTGGCTATTACCCATGAGTATTACCACCTGGGTGTGGCTCCCCGTGAACTGGAGAATGTCGACAGCGCCTCTCGCGTTCTGGCCAGGCAGATGGGCCTATCCGTCCGTAGGGTCCGCCGTGATTTGCAATCGGGCCGACCCTGGGTCTACTACCGAGGGCCCTATACCGCCTCCGACATCGAGCCGTTGCGTGGCTTTCGAGGAGTCCACCGCGAGCTGGAGTTGCTGAGGTTCCATCCTTCGGACGAACTGGCACGTCCCATTATCGGAATGCTCGACGCCGACGGGGGTGCCGTCGGCGGTTTGGAGTTGTCGCTTGACACGCTGCTAACTGGATTGCCCGGCGAGGCAGTCCTCCTGCGCGATTCACGCGGGCGGCGCTATTCATCCCCGGGACGGCGTATCGAGGAGCCCGTCCCGGGGTACGATGTATACCTGACGCTCGATGCCGAACTCCAGGACATAGCCGAGCGAGGGCTGGTATCTGTCATCGACCGCATGGAGGCCGCCGGCGGTGACGTAGTATTCCTCGACCCGGCGACTGGCGAGATCCTGGCACTGGCATCTCGGACCGCTGGGGGGTCGACCGCGTCTCCCTCAGCCATCACCACCACCTTCGAGCCGGGATCAACCGCAAAACTGTTTACTGCCGCTGCGCTGCTGGTGAATCAACGGGTGGATTCCTCGGTGCGGGAAAGCGGGGAGAACGGTCGCTGGCGCATGCCGCTGGTTGATGACCCCAGCCGGGCGAGCCACTGGCGGACCATAGTGGACGAGCACAAGGAGGCTGGGTCGCTCAATCTGGCTGAAGCCGTGCAAGTCAGCAGCAACATCGTCATGGCCAAGCTGGCTCAGCGATTGAGCTCGGCAGAGCAATTCGACATGCTACGCGCGTTCGGTTTTGGCAATCTCACTGGGATCGGGTTCCCCTCAGAGTCGCGCGGTACGCTGCGACCCCCCGATCAGTGGCAACCGCGGGTGAGTCGAGCGAGCATCGCCATGGGCTACGAGTTCGACGTCACACCGCTTCAACTGGCGGCGGCCTACGGCGTCATCGCCAACGATGGCATCCTGCTCATGCCCACTCTCGTCCGCGAGATTCGGTCACCGGACGGAGCGACCGTGTACCGGCACCAGCCGGAACCGGTACGTCGAGCCGTTACCCCACAAATCGCCGCCGAGTTGCGAGAGTATCTCCGTGGTGCGGTGGGAGAAGGCGGGACTGGCGGCCGGGGCCAACTCGCCAATTACCAGTTGTTGGGAAAGACCGGCACGACCAGGGTGATCGAGGGGGGCCGATACATCAATGCGCACCGTGCTTCGTTTGCCGCGCTATTCCCGGCGGAAGATCCCCAGTTGGTGATCATCGTCAAGGTCGACCGGTCGCGCCATCAGTATTTTGGCGGGTCGGTGGCCGCACCCGTTGTGCGCACCATGCTCAACGAGGCGCTTGCATCCCAGAGAATCGCTATCGACCGCTCGCGCTTCGTCGAGCTACCGGTCACGGAAGGCATTGTGCTCGCGGAAGCTCCACCAAGCCCGGCGGATGAACATGTGGCCACTGTAGTGAGGAATTGGCCACCAGTTAGCGGCGACGAACCGATCGACTCGGAAACCGAGATACCCGAGGTGGTCGGTCTGACGGTCCGACAAGCCGTGCTGCAGTTGCATCGGAGCGGCTTCCGGGTGTCGCTCAAGGGAACGGGCGACCGGATCGTACAATCGGCGCCGGCTAGCGGGGTGGCTCTTGCCGGGGGCGGGAAAGTCATCATATGGACCAATTAGTTCGGATGGACGCGTGACGCCTACGTGGCACGTTCTGATCACCGCCCTCAAGCGGGCCGGGCTCCTGGTCTCCTGCAGCGAAGGCGAGCCGTTGGTGCGTGGGCTCGCCACGGACAGTCGAGCAGTATCGGTCGGTGACCTGTTCCTGGCATTGCCCGGCAGCGTTGCCGACGGCCACGAGTTCGTACAGGACGCCATTGGGCAGGGCGCTACAGCGGTCATCGGAGAACGGCCAGTTGCTGCCGGTGCGGTGACCGAGGCGACTGTCGACGATGCCCGGCGGGCCGCTCAGGTGGTGGCCGAGTTGTGGTACGGTCGGCCCGCCGACCAAATCGATTTGATCGGGGTGACGGGTACCAACGGAAAGACCACGACCATGATGCTGCTGAGGCACCTGCTCAACGAGCTGGGAAGCGTCGGCAGCATCGGCACTCTGGGCGCCATCGATGGGAATGACGCGCCGGTGGCCTCCACGGCCGGCGTGCTTACCACGCCCGGGCCCGTCGATCTTCAGGCGACGCTCGCGTCCCTGGCGGGGAAGGGGGTGTCGCGGGTGGTGATGGAAACATCTTCTCACAGTCTCGATCAGGGTCGCCTCGACGGTCTTCAGTTCACCGAAGCGTTGTTCACCAATCTTAGTCGCGACCATCTCGATTATCACGGCACCATGGAGGCTTACCGCGACGCCAAGCTACGCCTAGTCCAGTTCCTGGAGCTGGACGGCGTTGCCGTGATAAACCGTGACGACACTGCGTGGGGTGAGGTGTCTGGACCGCGCACGGTGTCGTTCGGCCAGAACGTTGATGCCGACGTGCGCGCGTCGCACATCCTGCTGGAGACGAGTGGTAGCCGTTTCGAGATATCCGGGAGGTACGGGACCCGCATCGTGGATCTCCCACTGATGGGCGACTTCAACGTGCACAACGCGCTGGCGGCCTCGGCCGGCGCTCTAGCGCTCGGTGAAGACCTCGACAAGGTGGCGCACCGGCTGGCTGCCGCCCCGCAAGTTCCCGGGAGGATGGAACGCATTAGCGACCGCCCATGTCCCGTGCTGCGCGACTACGCGCATACACCTGACGCACTCGAGCGCGTGTTGCGGACTCTAAGGCCGCTGGTGCCGGGTCGGTTGATCGTGGTGTTCGGCTGTGGCGGTGATCGCGACAAGGGGAAGCGCCCCATCATGGGACGGATTGCGGCGGAGTGGGCCGACACTCCGGTGTTGACCTCGGACAATCCTCGTACGGAAGACCCAGATGCCATTCTCGATGATGTCGAGAGGGGCATGGTGGGAATCGACCATCTCAGAATAGTGGATCGCCGGGAAGCGATTGTGGCGGCTATTACCGCGGCAGCCGGTGACGACACGGTGGTGCTGGCCGGCAAGGGGCACGAGACGTACCAGGTCATCGGCACTGAACGAGTGCCGTTCGATGAGGCGGCAATCGTCCGGGAGTTGGTCGGGCCGTGAAGTCGCCTTGGTCAGAGTCGTTCGTTTGCGCGGCCCTTGGCTTAGCGGCCCCGGTGGGGGAGGCACGCCAATTCTCGGAGATCTCGACCGATACCCGGACCCTTGGCTCCGGCGCCCTGTTTCTGGCGCTTGCGGGTGATCGGTTCAACGGCCACGACCACCTGGCGACTGCGCGGGATATGGGGGCTACAGGAGCTGTCGTGCGGCACGGCACCGCGCAGGTAGAGGGCCTGCGGCTCTACCCGGTCGACGATACGCTGGTGGCCCTTGGAGCACTGGCCCGGCGACGGCGTGATGCGATCGAGGGGCCGGTGGTGGCCATCACCGGAAGCAACGGCAAGACATCCACCAAGGAGATGGTGGCGGCTGTCTTGGGCACACGGTTCCGCACCCACGCCACGCACGCCAACCTAAACAACCTGATCGGCATTCCACTCACCATTCTGGAGACACCGGCTGATGCGCAAGCGCTGGTGCTCGAAGCAGGTGCCTCGGTTCCCGGCGAGATCGCCCGCTACCGCGAGATCATTGACCCGACCGTCGGAGTGATTACCAATGTGGGCGCCGCCCATTTGGAGGGTTTTGGGTCGGAGGAGGGCGTGCTTCGCGAAAAACTCGAACTGGTGCGCAACGTTCCGCTGGCCGTGGTCGGGCCGGAGCCGCGGTCAATGGCGGTGGGCGCCAGGGCTTTGGCGACTCGTGTGGACACCGCAGGACTCAGTGGCAGCGATATCGTTCCCGAGGCGATCCATTTCGACTCTGACGGGCACGCCGTGTTGCGGGTCGACGGCCTGAGTTGGCGGGCTCCCGGGCCCGGGGAGCACATGGCGGCAAATGCCATGCTGGCCTGGGCTTTCGTCAGGGAGTTTGAGCTCGAGCCGCTGGCGGCGGCCACGGCGCTGGAGAATGTGGAGTTTCCCAGCGGCCGCGGTGACGTTCGCCAAGAGGCCGGATTGACCATCGTGGACGACAGCTATAACGCCAATCCTGAGTCGTTCAGCGCGGCTATAGCCACAGCGGAACGTCTTCGCCAGGGACACCGGCTGGTCTGGGTAGTCGGCACCATGCGGGAACTGGGCGACTCGGCGGCCGAGTATCATGCGGCCGTAGCGGCTGGCCTGGTGGCGTCCAAGCCGGATATCATTGCCGCGGTGGGTGACTTCGTTCCCGCGTTGGAGGCCCACGGCGACATTGGCGACTCTCTGATCAGCGCCACCGATGTAGCTGGCCTGGGAGTGGCGCTCGCGCCGCGCCTGGAGGCGGGAGACCTGGTAGTACTCAAAGCGTCCCGCGGCGTTGCTCTCGAAGGTATACTTCCATACCTGCTGGACCACGTACCATCCCCCGACGGCTGAGACTCAATGTTCTACTACTGGCTGGCTCCACTCAGCTCCACGCACATTGTGTTCAATCTCTTCAATTACATCAGCTTCCGGGCCGGGGGAGCCATGGTCACGGCGTGGCTGGCCGCCTTCTTGGTGGGCCCGGCTGTGATCAGGCAACTGCGGTCTCGCAAGATCGGGCAGATCATTCGAGCCGACGGACCGGCGACCCATCAGGAGAAACGTGGCACTCCCACTATGGGTGGTATCATCATCATCCTGGCCACCGTGGCCCCGACGCTGTTGTGGTCGCAACTGAACAATCGGTTCGTTCTGGTCGCCATGTTGGCTACAGTGTGGATGGGGGCCATCGGATTCTTGGATGATTATCTGAAGGTGGTTCAAGGCAAGTCGCGTGGCTTGGTGGCAAAGTGGAAATTGTTGGGTCAGGCGAGTTTCGGATTCATGCTTGGCATCCTGTTGTTGCTCGATCCCGTGGTATCTCCCGATCTCATTCCGGCGAGCGCAACTACAGTGCCGGTGTTCAAGTATGTGGTGGTTGTGTTCACCCCGGCTGCGTTCGTTCTGTTCGTGACGTTCGTCATTACCGGCACTACCAACGCGGTAAACCTGACCGACGGACTGGACGGTCTGGCTGCTGGATTGACGGCTATCGCCGCGGGCGCGTTCGGCGTGTTTGCCTACGTCTACGGCCGAGTGGACGTCACCGAGTACCTCAACGTGTTTTACCTCAGCGGGGCGGGAGAGCTGGCGGTGTTCTGCTCCGCGCTGGCGGGGGCGAGCCTTGGGTTCCTGTGGTTCAACGCACACCCGGCCGGCATCTTCATGGGCGACACCGGTAGCCTGGCGATCGGTGGCGCTTTGGGAACGGTGGCCATCCTGCTCAAAGCGGAATTCTTGCTGGTCCTGATCGGTGGAGTGTTTGCCGCGGAGACGGCCTCGGTGCTGATCCAGTCCGGTGTCTACAAGTGGTTCAAGCGCACTCGAGGGCGCGAGTACGCCGGAGCCCACAGGGTCTTTCGGATGGCCCCGCTGCACCATCACTTCGAGAAGCTGGGATGGCACGAGACTACTGTCGTCACTCGCTTCTACATCGTGGGCGTGTTCTGCGCCTTGGCGGCCCTGGCCACGCTGAAGGTGCGGTAGTGTTCGTCGAATGGCGGAATCCCGGGCGGGAAGTAGCCGTCATCGGGTTGGGGCGGAGCGGGGTCGCCGTAAGCAGGCTGCTGCGCCGCGGAGGCGTGGCGGTGTACGCCTCGGACAAGGCGTCTCCGGCCGACACGGCATCTATCCGTGAGCTGGAGGGCCTCGGCGTGGCGGTCGAGGTGGGGTCTCATGACTTAGTCCGTATTGCCCGGTCCGCTGCCGTGATCGTTTCACCAGGCGTCCCACCTACCGCGGCGGCGATGCTGGCCGCCAAAGAGGCCGGGACGCCGGTTTTTGCCGAAGTCGACGTCGCCGCCCGGTCGCTGGCCGAAGGCACCAGAGTGATCGGTGTGACCGGCACCAACGGTAAGACGACCACCACCGCATTGATAGCCCACTTGCTCGCCGCCGCCGGGCGGCCGTCGGTAGCGGCGGGGAACATCGGGCTTGCCCTCAGCGAAGTGGCGATGGACTCCGCAGCCCCTGCGTGGGTCGTGGTCGAGTTGTCGTCATTCCAGCTTCACGACGCCCCGCACATGACTACGACGGTCGGAGTACTACTCAACCTGACCCCCGACCATCTGGATCGATACGATTCATTGGAAGCGTACTACACGGACAAGGCAAATCTGTTCAGGAATGCGACGCCCGCTTCAATGTGGGTCACCAATGCCGACGACAAAGAGGTCCAGCGCATGGCGGCCGGGGTGCAGGGAACTCACCTCCGTTTCAGCCTGACGGAAGGGACAGACGCGTGGTACGATGCGGCCGCACGACGGTTGATGGTCGGTGATACTACCGTGGCCTCCCGGGACGACCTCCGCCTTCTAGGTTCCCACAATGTAGCCAACGCCCTGGCGTCCATTCTGGCGGTGCACGCCGCGGGGGTTCCGCTTGACGCCATCGGCCAGGGGTTGGCGAGCTTCGACCCATTGCCGCACCGCCTGGAGACCGTCGCCGCGGTAGACGGAGTTGTGTGGATCAATGACTCGAAGGCAACCCACGTCGTGTCGATCAGCATGGCTACTGCCGCGCTGGAGACTTCCTTTGTGCTACTGCTTGGTGGGATACACAAGGGAGCGCCGTACACCACCCTGGCCCCGACGTTGCGACACTGTCGTGCGGTCGTCGCTTTTGGAGAGGCGGCGCCGATCATCGCCCGGGACTTGTCCGGCACGGTACCCGTTTACCAGGAGCGCTTGTTCAAGGACGTGCTGGCGCGGGCGCGCGAGCTGGCGCAGGAAGGTGACGCCGTGCTGCTGTCACCCGCGTGTTCCAGTTTCGACATGTTCACCAGCTACGAGGAACGCGGAGCCACGTTCCGGGAAGCGGTCGGTCGGCTGTGAGCGTGAAGCGGCGGATTGCTGATGGCGACCTGCGCTGGGAAACCCGCTTGTTGCTGACCGTCACGGCCATCCTGGTGGCGTTCGGCATCGCCAACACCTACAGTGCGTCGAGCTTCATCGCTCCAGGTGAAACCGGCGTTGGATTCGCGGCCCGACAGTTTACCGGCGCCGTGGTGGGCGGCCTGCTCCTGTCCATCGTTGCCCGGACGGACTATCACTTGTGGCGGCGATTAGCCTGGCCATTGCTGGCGCTCACCGTCGGGGTGTTGATCATTCCGCTGCTGCCGTTCACCTATTCGATTGCTCCGGTAATCAACGGCGCCCGCAGATGGGTGGATATCGGGCCCGTCAACTTCCAGCCGTCCGAGGTCGCCAAGCTGAGCATAGTGGTTTGGTGTGCCATGCTCGCTGTCAAGAAGGGCGACCAGGTCCGCAACTTTCAGAAGGGTGTTCTGCCGTTTCTGGTGGTCATTGGATTGGTGTCGATGCTCATTCTGCTCGAGCCGAATCTGTCCATGGCGACTCTGGTAGCACTGCTGGGTGGAATCGTACTGTTCGCCGCCGGCGCCAAGATCGGCCACTTCATCCTGCTCGGTGTCGCAGGAGTGTTGCTGTTGATTCAGCAAATCGGTAGCGCCGACTACCGACTGGCTCGGGCGCTGACCTTTCTCCATCCTGCAGAGGCGTCAGCCAGTGCCGTCCACCAGGTAAACCAGTCACTCATGGGGCTCGGGTCCGGTGGTATTTTTGGTGTCGGTTTCGGCCAGGGCCACCAAAAGCTGGGTTATCTGCCATTCGCCTATTCTGATTTTCTGTTTAGCGCCATCGGAGAGGAGTGGGGTTTCCTGGGCGTGGTGGTGGTGGTCGGGCTTTACGGAACTTATATGTGGCTCGGCTTCCGTATTGCCCGGACTGCCAAGGACCAGTTCGGGACCTTGCTTGCCACCGGACTGACCGCGGCCGTGGGTATCACCGCGGTGCTCCACATGGGGGTGACGCTGGCCGTGCTGCCGACCACCGGGCTGCCACTCCCGTTCATGTCATACGGGCGTACCAGTCTGGTGATGGCCCTGGCGGCCACCGGCATCGTGGTAAACGTCGGCAGGCAGCGCCGTAAGGCCCGGTCGTGAGTCGGGTATTGTTCGTTGCGGGCGGCGGAACTGGCGGCCACCTAATGCCGGCCCTGGCCTTGGCAACGGCAGTCCAGCAGTTGGATCCCGATGTCGAGCCGGTACTCATTGGCGCTCGACGGGGTGTTGAACGGGACATCCTCCCCACGAAAGGGTTTCGCTACGTCCTGCTTCCCAGCGAACCATTGTACCGTCGCCAATGGTGGCGCAATGCTCGTTGGCCGGTCACCGCGATCCAGTTGCGGCGTCGATTGGGTGAGTTGTTCGAGGAGGAACGCCCGGCGGGTGTTCTGGGTACCGGCGGATACGCCTCGGCGCCCGTAGTGTGGTACGCCCAACGGCTAGGACTGCCCACCGCCCTCCAGGAGCAAAATGCCTTACCCGGCATAGCATCCCGGTGGTTCAGCCGGAAGGCCCGACACCTGTACCTCGGCTTGCCCGAGGCCAGATCACATATGCGAGTTGGCCCCGAGACGGTCGTGTTCGACACCGGCAATCCTGTCACCCCGCCTGATTTCAGTATCAGAGACCGCGCTAGGGAGAGGTTCGGCATCGACGCCGATGAGCCAACGGTATTGGTTACGGGCGGGAGCCAGGGGGCCTTGGCCATCAACAGGACGGTGGCCCGATGGCTCGACGGCGGTGGAGGCCACGGCATGAATCTGCTTTGGGTCACGGGAAAGGGAACGTACCAGGAGTTTGCGGCCAGGCACGATCCGCCCCGAGTCCAGGTGTTCGATTTTCTGGAACCGCTGGCACCGGCCTATTCGGTGGCCCATGTGGTGGTTTCGCGGGCCGGGGCGGTCACCGTGGCCGAAATATGTGCCTGGGGGCTGCCCAGCATCCTGGTGCCCTTGCCGAGTGCGGCGGCCGATCACCAGACCCGGAATGCGGAGGCGATGGCACGCGCCGGTGCGGCCTGGTTCCTTCCCCAGAATGAGTTGACGGCGGAACGGTTCGGCAGCAGGCTGACGTCACTGGTTGAGGACCCGGAGGTACGCATAGAAATGTCGGTGGCCGCCAATCAACGTGGCAGGCCTGATGCCGGTTCAGACATCGCCCGCCACGTTTTGACGTTGCTCGAGTGACATCAGGCTTTCACAACTCCTGAATTCATATTACATTAGCGCATCTCCACAGTCTCAACAATATGAATCTGTTCGACCCCTCGGACGCCAGGCACGTGCACTTCATTGGGGTGGCTGGAGCCGGGATGAGTGCCCTGGCGCTAGTGGCCCGGAGCCGAGGTGTGTCCGTGACCGGCTGCGATCTCGTTCCAGCCGGTGCAGCGGATCTGACGGCGCTGGGGGTCGAGGTGGCCCTCGGTCACGACGTGTCGCACCTGGACGGGGCACGAGCGGTCGTCGTGTCGGCGGCGGTCGCCGACACCAATCCCGAATTGCAATACGCCCGTCAGGCTGGAATCATGATTGTGCCGCGTAAGCGGGCCCTGGCTGAGCTGGTGGCGCCGGGGCGGGTGGTAGGGATTGCAGGGACTCACGGCAAGACAACTACCACCGTGATGACGTGTCAGATGCTGACCGCTGCAGGGATCGCCCCTACGGGCATAGCCGGAGGTAGGGTAGCTCAGTGGGGCGGCAACGCAATCATCGGTGATGGGGACTTGTTCGTGGTAGAAGCTGACGAGTTCGATGGGGCATTTCTCGAGCTGAACCCGTGGCTGGCGGTGGTCACCAACGTGGAGCCGGAGCACCTTGAATGCTATGGCTCGGTGGCTGGAATGGAGGCGGCGTATTCCTCGTTTCTAGAGCGTGCCGACGTCGTGGTAGCTCCCGCTGAAGACGATGCAATACAACGAGTTAGTGCAGGAGTAGTGAACCAAATTATTAGCTTCGGCGTGGGTGCAGGAGACGTCCGGGTAACCGACGTGGTCGCGACTCCGGACCACACCTTTTGTGCGGTGTCACTGCCTGACGGCAAGGACATCGAGGTGCGGCTTCAGGTCCCGGGTATTCACAATGTGCGCAATGCAGCTGCGGCGATCGCAGTCGTGTGGAGGTTGGGCGCTCCGCTAGCACCGGCCATCGAGGGCCTGGAAGCGTTCACCGGAGTCGGTCGCAGGTTCGAGCGTTTGGGTGAAGCGAAGGGCATCGAATTCGTTGACGACTATGCCCATCATCCTTCAGAAGTTCGTGCGGTGCTGGGAGCGGCCAGGCAGGCGTTTCCCGACCGGCGCCTGGTAGTAGTGTTCCAACCGCATCTCTATTCCCGCACCGAGCGGGAAGGAGATGCCATGGGTAGTGCGTTGGCGGAGGCCGATCAGGTAGTCGTCACCGATGTTTACGCCGCCAGGGAAGAGCCGATACCCGGGATTACGGGAGAGGGTGTGGCTGATGCAGCCAGGGCCGGTGGTGTGGAGACCGTGTATCAGCCCGACCGGGAGACGCTCCAGGAGCGGGTATACCAGCTGCTGAAGCCTGGGGATGTTCTGCTCACGTTGGGCGCGGGTGATGTCACCCGCGTCGGTCGGGATTTGGTCGAGTGGCTGCGCGCGGCCTGAGACGGAGTTGGTGGCTGCTCGGTGGCGCTTTGGGAGTACTCGGCGTATGGCTGTTGGTCCCGTGGACGTTGCGCCAGATGGACTTTTTTCGGCTCAGGCGCATAGAGGTGGTGGGTGTTCGCTTTCTTCCCGCGGACACCATACTCCAAGCGTTTGCCGCCCCGGATTCGGCCAACCTGTTCGACGACTGGGATGACAACGGGGATCAGATCAAGGGTATTGCCGGGGTCAGGGACGCCAGGGTAAGCCGACGTCTCCCGGGTACCCTGCAGTTGTTCATTACGGAGACGACGCCGGTGGCTCTGAGTCAGGCGTCAGACAGGATGGCGCTGATCGACGCCGATGGTCTGGTGCTGCCGTTCGACCCGAGCCGATCGGCGCCAGACTTACCGGTGATGTTGTTGCCGGATTCGGCCACGGCTGGGCTGTTGGCTCGGATCCGGATTGTGGCGCCAGGCTTGTACCACCGCATTTCCACCGCACGACGGATAGAGGGCGACGTCTTGCTGACATTTGATCGTAAACGGCTGTGGCTCAGACCCGGTGCCTCGTCCGCGACCATCCGAGCGGTGGTGGCCGTTGAGTACGACTTGGTCCAGCGAAGCAAGCCCTTCAAAGAGCTGGACGGCCGATTCGCCGATCAGGTCGTCGTGCGGCAGAGGCCGGCGTGACGGCATCTCCGCAACGGCTGGTCGCGGGCCTCGATTTGGGATCGACCAAGGTCGTCGCAGTCATCGCAGATGCTGCGGGGGACGCACGCGATAGTTATGCCCGCATCCTGGGCATGGGGGTGGCCAACAATTCGGGACTGCGCCGCGGTGTGGTGCGGGACATCGAAGAGACGACGAGGGCCATTGCCAAAGCCATGAAGGACGCCGAACGGATGGCGGGTGTCGAGGTCGATCAGGTGTACGCCGGTGTGGCTGGCGAACACGTGGCTGGTCGAACGTCCCACGGCGTGGTGTCTGTCACGGGCGACGAAATCCGAACGGGAGACGTGGCGCGGGTCAACGACGTGGCGTCCAACATCTCGTTCGGGCGGGATCACGAGTTGTTGCACGCCATCCCGCTCGACTACCTCATTGACCAGCAAGCCGGAATCAGTGATCCCATCGGCATGTCCGGGTCCCGTCTCGAAGCGGAAGTTTACCTGGTGACCGTCTTGTCCAGCGTGCTGCAGAACCTAGGAAAGTGCGTCGAGAGGGCCGGGTATCATATCGGGGAGTTCGTGTTGGAGCCGTTGGCGGCTTCTCGAGCCGTGCTCACGCCGGACGAGCGCGATCTCGGCTGCGCCCTCATCGACCTCGGTGGTGGTTCGACCAACGTTTCGATCTTCTCGGGCGGGAAGATCAGACACACCGGTTCGCTGCTTTGCGCCGGCGGTCATGTGACCAGCGACATCGTTCACGGCTTGCAGGTCACCCAAGTGGACGCGGAACGTCTCAAGCAGGGACATGGCGTCGCTTTCGAACCGCTCGTCGGTGAGGACGAGGTGCTGGAATTGCCCAGCACGCCGGGTCAGGGCCCTCGAACCGCCGAGCGGCGGGTGCTCGCGCACATAATGCAGGCACGGCTGCAGGAGATTCTCGAATTCGCGGCCAACGAGATTGCCCGTGCCGGATACCAGGACCGGTTGCCTGCCGGCGTAGTTCTGACTGGCGGTGGAGCCCTCACGCCGGGGATGGTAGAATTGGGGCGAGACGTGTTCGCCATGCCGGTCAGGATCGGCAGCCCAGGGGAGCAGTTGTCGGGCTTGGCAGACAGCGTGGAATCCTCACGGATGACCGTGGCCGCGGGGCTTGTCTTGCACGGCGCATACGAGGTAGCGTTGAGTAACTTTGCCGGGATAGGCGGCGGCCGGTCGCCGGCGGTGGAGAAGCTGTTGGGACCGGTCAAGCGGTGGCTTCAGGATTTTTTCTGATCGTACGGGCCAGAGAGGACTGACTATGATGTTCGAGTTGGAGGAAGACCAGAACGCACAGACTGCCCGCATGAAGGTGGTCGGTGTCGGTGGCGGCGGTGGGAACGCGGTAAACAGAATGATCGACGAGCGCCTCGGCGGTGTCGAGTTCATCTCCGTCAACACCGACTCGCAGGCCCTGAGTCATTCCAAGTCCGACCATCGAGTGCAGATCGGGAAGAGGCTCACTCGGGGTCTGGGCGCCGGCGCGCGCCCGGAGATCGGGCGACAGGCCATCGAAGAAAACAACGATGAGGTTCTCCACGCGATCCAGAACTCGGATCTGGTTTTCGTTACCTGCGGGATGGGTGGCGGCACCGGCACGGGCGCCGCGCCGATGGTGGCGCAGTTGGCACGCGACATCGGAGCGCTCACCGTGGGCATCGTCACGAAGCCTTTCCTGTTCGAGGGACGCAAGCGGATGCGCCAGGCCGAAATGGGCATCGCAGAGATGCGCAAGAATGTAGACACGATGATCGTCGTGCCCAACGAGCGGTTGCTGGCCGTGGTGGGGAAGGGCATCCCGTTCCAGGACGCGCTCAAGAAGGCCGACGAAGTTCTGCTTCACGCAACGCAGGGCATCGCCACGCTCATAACGTCCACCGGAATCATCAACGTCGATTTCGCCGACGTCCGCACTATCATGCAGAGCGGCGGCGCCGCTCTGATGGGAACAGGAGTTGGCCGAGGCGAGAACCGTGCTCTGGAGGCAGCGCAGCAGGCCATCGCCAGCCCTCTCCTGGACAACGTGTCGATCACCGGTGCCACCGGAGTGCTCATCAATATCACCGGCGGCGAAGACCTGACGTTGGGTGAGGCTACCCAAATCAACGAGATCATCCATGATGCCGCGGGCGAGGAAGCGGAGATCATCTTCGGGTCTGCCAGCGACCCAGCCATGGAGGGCGAGGTGCGAGTAACCGTGATCGCCACCGGATTCGACAGGCAGGTAACCGGCGAAGCGGCCAGCCGAAGCGCGGGAATACTGAATTTTCCGTCGCACCAGCGAACCGTGCCCCCGGCCATGTCCCCTGGCAAACCGGCAACCCAGAGCGTATCTTCGTCGTCCGATAGTGGCACGGATGTTCCAGAGATGGAAATCCCCACCTTCATTCGGCGGCAAATGGATTGACGGCACGGCGCGCATTCCTGTACACCCTGGGCCTTTCCGCCCTCGCCATCGGCGGGGGCGTGTGGTTGGCGCGTCCCCGTCCGCTGTCGGTGGCACAGCCCATCGTGGTGAGTCGGGCTTTCGACACGGTGAAGGACACCCTTCGCTGGGGCCAGACGATCTCCGAACTCTTTGATAGACAAGGTGTTGCAGGGCTCGCCCTTGATCGGTTCGATGATCAGGTGGCACTCGATCCCAGGCGTCTCCGAGCCGGGATGGTGTTCACCTTCATTCGCGAATTGCCCGGTATCGTTCCCGTTGAGGTCAGCATTCGCCGGGACGCGGCACGAATCGTCCGCTACCGGCATGCCTCCGACGGATGGACGGCGGTGGTGGACACCATTCGCTGGGTCCCCAACGTGGTGCGCCTAGAAGGCGCAATCGACCACTCATTGTACGTGTCGCTAGAGGGGTTGATCCCGGACTCCACCCTGGACGTAGGCGAGCGGACACGTCTGGTCTGGGAACTGGCGGAGATCTATGCCTGGACCGTCGATTTCACACGCGACATCCGATCAGGTGACCGTTTCCAGGTACTCATCGAGCGGGACGTGTCGAGCGAGGGCGAGGTGCGCTTCGGGCGAATACTGGCCGCGGATCTCACCATCATGGGGGAGAAGCTTCCGGCGTTCCGTTTTGTACACGCCGACAATTCATTGTCGTACTACGACGACCAGGGACTGTCTCTGCGCCGGGCGTTCATGCGCTACCCGGTCCGCTTCCGGCGCATTTCGTCACGCTTCAGCTATGCCAGGGCTCACCCGGTTCTCGGTATCACCCGTAAGCATCCTGGTGTCGACTACGCAGCCGACGCCGGCACGTCCGTGCTGTCCACCGCTGACGGCGTTGTCCTCAGGGCCCGTTGGGCAGGTGGTTATGGCCGCTTGGTGGAAGTACGGCACAAGAACGGAATCACAACGCGGTACGCGCACTTGAGCCGATTCGCCAAGGGCATGCGTGCCGGACTCAAAGTGTCGCAGGGACAAACGATTGGTTACGTGGGCATGACCGGCTTAGCCAACGGGCCTCACCTGCATTACGAACTTCGTCAACACGGCCAACCACGAAATCCCTTCGCGGTCGACTTTGGAAATGGCGATCCCATCGGGGACGACGAACGGGAAGAATTCGACGTTCGCCGGCAGCAACTCGAGCAAGATCTGTACACCCCACCGCAATCGTTCGCCCAGGCTGGCGAGTAGACCCATCCGACCCGTGTTGGGCGCATGACGCTGGCCATCATCATTGGCGCGATTTTCCTCTCCGCGACAACCTATTGGGGCCTCGAACGGCTGGGACGCCTGGCGCTGCTGCCATTTGCCGCTCGCAGCGTGGCGTGGGCCGGCTTGGGCGTGCTGCTCCTGAACTTGAGTTGTCCCGCTTCGAACAGTGACAGAGCTCCCCTCATCCTGGTCGACGGCTCACTCAGCATGCGGTCGGACACCGGGGCGTTTCGCCTGGTATTGGACTCGGCCACCATCGACGGTGACGTCCTGTTTTTCGGCGACGAGCGATCCGCCGTGGACTCGTTACCACGGGGACGGTCCCGCATCGGCGATCGATTGCGGGCCGCTGCTGTCACCGGCCGACCGGTGCGGGTCATCACTGACGGTGAATTGGACGACGGTGCAGAACTTACGGAGGGACTCCTGGCGGGAGTGGCGGTGGAACTGCGCCCACGGGTCGATACCCCAGCCGTCGTCCTGACACAGGTGCGGGGACCAGCGCGAGTGACGGCGGGTGACACGTTGGTGGTCGAGGGAGAGATGCGTACCCTAGGCCACTGGCCGCATGACTCCGCTACCGTGGAGATCGCCTCCGGCGAACGGCTAGTGGCTCAGGTACGGGTCCCGGTCCCGGCAATCGGCCGGACCACATTCCGCGCTGCGGGAACGACTCGCCGGCTTGCGGCCGGGGAGCATGTCCTGACGGTGCGGGTTGCCGAAGTGGGCCTCGATTCAGCGTCGAGTTCTCGCTGGCACCACATCACGGTAGTGCCAACGCCCGGCATCGTGCTACTTGCGGACCCCGGTGATTGGGACAGCCGTTTCTTGTACCGGGCCCTCATCGACGTGGCCGACCTTCCGGTTCGCGGTTATGTCAAACTCGCCGACGACCAGTGGCGGTCGATGTCCCGTCTCGACGTCGTCGACGAAGCCGTGGTGCGGCGAGCGGCTCGCGGTGCTGATCTGCTGGTTCTCAAGGGGCGGTCGGGAACATTTGCCAACGGGTCGCAGGCCCGCGGCGTTTGGCGCTGGCCCAGTGGTGAGACCGGTGAGATGCAACTGGTGGGAGATTGGTACTTGTCACCGGGAACCGCATCCCCCTTGGCTCAGGCGTTCGCCGGTATCGCCGTCGATTCATTTCCCCCAGCGTCGAACATCACCCCGGTGGAAGCCGGGGACGATGAATGGGTGGGACTGCTGGCTCAGGAAGGCCGGCGCGGTGGGCTGCGGCCAGTAATCACCGGTGGCGAGCGGGGGCGACTGCGGTACGTCTCCATGGCGGCGGACGGCTTCTGGCGCTGGGCGTTCCCGGGCGGGAGGAGCGAACAGGGTTATCGGTCGTGGGTATCGGCCACGACCTCGTGGCTTCTGGGCGGCACCGACTCGCTGGCCGGTCTAGCCGTCCCCGTGGTACACGTGGCCCAGAACTCTAGACCTGTCCTGTTCAGGTGGATGGGCGCCGGTGACGCGACCGATGTCCCGATTCAATTCCAAAGTACGACGGCCGTGGTGGACGACACGTTGTCATTCGACGGTTCTGGACTCGCCAGAATTTGGCTCCCGGTCGGTCGTTACCGGTACCTGACTCCTGACGGCGGCAGCGGGGTAGTGGCGGTGGAGCCGTACTCCGACGAATGGCTTCCGCGTGCGGTTACCTTACAGCCGCGCACTCTTGCGGCAGCCGCATCGACCGCACGGACGTCCGCGCGCGAAGTATTGTGGCTGTTCGGCTTGGTGGTGCTGGCTCTGGCCGCCGAGTGGCTGGCGCGAAGGCAATTGGGACTGCGGTAACGCAGAAGGGCTATGGCAGGAACGAGACTCACTACCAAGAAGATGGGCCTCTGGGGACGCATCAAGCGGCTGGCGTTGACCGACGTTGGTGCCCTTGTTCGCGGGCTCCGCGCCGACGACCTAGAGGCTCTGGAACAGTTGTTGATCGAAGCGGACTTCGGTGTGCCCGCCACAATGGACCTAGTGGAGGGTCTCGAAGCGGACGTCCGGCGCGGGATCCTCAAGACCACCGACGACCTCCATCGTGCGCTCAACGGCCGGCTGCAGTCCTTGTTGGCCGATGGAGAGAATGCCGGTGACTTGCTCCAGGCCGAATCGGGCCCCACCATCATTCTCGTCGTCGGGGTCAACGGAGTAGGGAAGACCACGACGACCGCCAAGTTGGCTCACAAGCTACTGCGCGAGGGTCGGTCAGTGCTCCTCGCCGCGGCCGATACCTATCGTGCAGGGGCCATTGCTCAACTGGAGACTTGGGCCGACCGGCTCGGCGTACCATGCGTGAGCGGGACGGCCGGGGGTGACCCAGCGGCCGTGGCCTTCGATGCCCTGGACGCGGCTATGGCACGCGGCATCGACACCGTGCTCATCGATACGGCAGGGCGACTGCACACCCAAGACAGCTTGATGGACGAGTTGCGGAAAGTGCACCGGGTGGTGGGTCGGCGCGTCCCGGGTGCGCCGCACGAAACCCTCCTGGTGCTCGACGGGACGGTGGGCCAGAACGCCGTCCAGCAGGGACGGCACTTCTCCGAGGCCGTCACGCCGACGGGCATCATCGTGACCAAACTCGATGGCAGTGCGCGCGGCGGGGCCGTGGTGGCTCTCAGGCGGGAACTCGATCTCCCCATCCGTTTTATCGGGCTGGGCGAACAGTTGGAAGACCTGGAGCCGTTCGATCCGGAAACCTACGCGGGGTATCTCCTCGCCGACGATGGCTGACGCGGCGACCTGATGGGCGCCCTGCGAGTCGACACGATGGTTCAGTTCCTCAAGGGCATAGGCGCCCGTCGGGCTGAGGCGTTTGGCCGGCTGGGCGTGTTCACCGCGCAGGACCTTCTGTGGCACCTTCCACACCGGTACATCGACGCGTCACAAGTGACGCCTCTCGCCAAGGCTCGCGTTGGGGATGAGGTCGCCTGCGTTGGACAAGTGGTGGACACCGGCGTTCAGCCAACCCGGCGTGGCCTCAAGATATTCCGCGCCGTGCTGCGGGATTCCTCGGGTCTGCTTGAATGTGCCTGGCCGGGGCAGCCGTTTCTCGAGAAGAGCATCCGACCGGGTCAGACGTTGCTGGTGGCGGGCACCGTCCGGTTCTATCACGGGCGGCAGTTGTCGCCCCGGGAGTTCGTGGTGCTGGAGGAGGGTGGCGGTGAGGAAGAGGAATCCGGTTCCGGAAGCGGGACGGTGCTGCCGGTCTATCCCGCGACCGAGGGATTGAGCCACAAACAGATCCGTGGTCTAATCCAACGCCACCTGGACGCGCTGATCGATCTGCAACTGGACGACATGCCCGAGGCACTCCGTTCGGAGTTGGGACTTCCCGGGGTGCAGGAGGCGCTGCGGGCCGTCCATCAGCCTCCTTCGCTGGAAGAGGCCGAGCTAGGCCGACGGCGGCTGGCTTTCGACGAACTATTCGACTTGCAGCTGATGCTGGTCCGCGCGCGCGTCCTCGCCAAGCGGCAGCGTGCCGGGGTTTCGTTCGAGATTCGCCGCGACCTCACGACCAAACTGAAAGAGGGCCTGCCGTTCACACTCACGGGCGATCAAGTGCGCGCCGTACGTGAGATCACCGGCGACATGACCGCGCCTGAACGGATGCACCGGCTGTTGATGGGCGACGTGGGAACCGGGAAGACGGTTGTGGCGCTGTTCGCCATGTTGTTGGCGGTGGAGAACGACTACCAGGCCGCGCTCATGGCGCCGACTGAATTGTTGGCCGAACAACACTCGGCCACGCTTCAGGTCTTGTTGCAACCGCTGGGCATCGCCCCCGACCTGTTGATTGGCCGGTTGACCGCCTCTGAGAAGAGCGCCACGCGGCAACGGCTGGCGGAGGGACGTTCGCGCGTAGTGGTGGGGACGCACGCCCTCATGCAGGAGAGCGTGTCGTTCAAGCGATTGGGCCTGGTGGTGATCGACGAGCAGCACCGCTTCGGTGTCGAACAACGGGCGGCACTGATCGGTAAGGGTACCTCGCCCGACGTGTTGTTGTTGTCGGCCACTCCCATTCCCCGGTCGCTAGCCCTGACGATGTATGGTGATCTCGACATGTCCGTGCTCCGCAAGCGTCCACCCGGGCGGGGAGATGTCGACACGATCATCCGTGCCGGCCGCCAGCGTGGCTCGGTCGCGGCGTTGTTACGAGAACGCTGCGGTAGGGGTGAGCAGGCCTATGTCGTTCTCCCGGTGATCGAGGAATCGGAACGGGCCGATCTCCGAGCCGCTACCACGATGGCTGAAACGCTCGGCGTCGAACTAACTGAGCTGACGATAGGGCTGGTCCATGGGCGTCTCAAGGCCGATGAGCGCGACGCCACCATGCGCCGGTTTCGAGCCGGGGAAATCGACATCCTGGTGGCGACGACGGTCATCGAAGTGGGCATCGATGTCGCCAATGCCACCACCATGGTGATTTATCATCCCGATCGATTCGGTCTGGCGCAGTTGCATCAATTGCGGGGACGCATAGGGCGGGGTGGTGACGACAGTGTGTGCGTTTTGGTGGCCGAAGATAATGTGCCGCCGAGACTCGAGGCCTTCGCGAGGACCACCGACGGGTTTCGGATCGCGGAACTTGATTTGGCCGAACGCGGCATGGGCGATCTCATCGGCGCCCGGCAATCGGGTGGGTTCGTCCTGCGTCACGCTACGCTGCCAGAGGACGCCCAGTTGTTGGAACGGGCTCGCAAGGAAGCGGGCGGCGTCATTGAAAACGATCCTAACCTTACTGCTGCGCGGAATCAGGGCCTCAGGGATCGGGCAGTACGTCGTTATCCGCGCGCGGCCGAACTGTTCCGCGTCGGCTAGTTCAGAAGTTGACCTCGATCCCCACGCCCACCGCGTCGCCCATGTCCTGCACCAGGGGTGCAAAGGGGATGTTGTCGTCTGGGGTACCGGGCGGGCGAGTGAACTCGTAGATGAACATTGCGGCCGCGCCCAGCAGGGCGACTTGTCCCGCAATCAGGAACCGACGTGATGACGTGTCAAGCTGCTGCGTATTTTGGAAGAGCTCTTCGCTAGTCGGGTCATTATATATGCCGGAGTCGTCTACGGTGCATAGCTGAGGGTCGTTGACGCACCGTCCCGTCAGGACGTCGAACGACTCGTTGGCTCGCTCGTTGGCTTCGGAAGCCGCCAGGTTGAAACCGACGGTAACCACCAGCAGGCCCCACTTGCCGTATTTTATCCATGGAGAAAGTTCTTGGGCCGCGATTTGTCGGGGCAAACCCAGGAGCAGTAGCAGCAGCAAGAGAACCCTCGTCATTGGCGGACCAATCGATGGATGTCGCCGATTCCGCCCAAGGCAATCAAACCGTCGGGCATGACGATTGGGGCCACGGCGATCGGGCGCCACAGGGCTATCTGCCAGGCTTCGGAGCCATCCATCTCCAAGGCGCGGATGACGCCATCGGCGCCTCCAAGGAGCAACCACCTGTCATAGCGTGACAACGGTGCAGTGACCGGCCACTCGAGGGCGGCTATCAGGGTCGCCTGTGGCACGGGATCGGGATCGATGCGGTACACGTTTCCTGGTCGCGTTACCACGAACACCGTGTCGCCACTTACGACGGGGGACACGAGTATCTCGGACTCGACGCGTACCTGCCATTCGATGTTCAGGTCGCGCCGGTCCATCTTGAATACCGTCCCGGACGTGGTACCGGCAATCAGATAGTGACCCGTTTCGGTCCAGTTTGATGTTATCGATCCAGGAACGTCCATCCGT
>CAXMUQ010000173.1:0-8610 GCA_964196605.1 uncultured Acidimicrobiia bacterium | reverse complement strand
GGGCGTCGGACGAAGCGGAAGCAACTCGCGAGAGTCGCTCCGGGGTGGTGGGACTCCGTTCACAGCTTCCCTCAACTACAGCCTGACGCGGTCGCGCCCGATCGCCGGTGTGGATCTCCCCGCGCGGCAGAATCTGGGATTTCGCACCTCATTTTCCCCGACGGCCTTCTGGACGGTCTCGTGGAACACCCAGTACAACATTGCAGACAGCCAATTCGAATCGCAGGTCCTCAGACTCGAGCGCGACCTCCACAAGTGGCGCGCCCGCTTCGAGTTCATCCGCAATCCCAACGGGAATTTTGCATTTTATTTCTCCGTCTTCCTCACCAGCTTGCCGGATATCAAGATCGACTACGATCAGTCGACCATCACGCGGTAGTGCTGTCCTCTTCCGGGGACAGCTTCTTTACTGGTTCCATTTCATAAACTCTTGTCATACAATAAGTTAGGTGGCATGGGGCAGGTGGCATGTGTCCTGCTTTCTTTGGGATCCGATATTGACCCGTCCCAAGGAGTGAATAGCCATGCGTGTTTCTCGGTTGGTACCTCTCGTTCTCATCGGTGCGGCCGGCTGTGATCCCTCGAGTCTCATCGGACCTGGCGGCGGACAGGTATCTGCGCCCCGCAATCTTTCCTACACGGTTGAACCTACCGGCGATCCCGATACCCCGGCGGGGCTGGTTCTTCGCTGGGACGACGACGGCAATCCCGATCTGGCGGTGTGGCATGTCTATTCCCGCGGCCACCAGGGTGACGCTTTCGGCTTGCGTGGATCGACCACCTCGAATTCCTTCCACGACGCCGGAATCCCACATCTCGAATACCACGTTACGGCCGAGTCCATCGACGGTGACGAATCGGGCCCCAGCGCCATAGTCCTCGTGGACGAGCGGCTGGCCCTCCCCGGACCGGTGCAGTTGAACCCGACGTCCCTCGACGGCGCGGTGGCGCTGGTATGGGATGACAATGCTTTTCGTGCTGATCCCAGTGGCTTCAGTCACTATCGAGTCTACAGCGCCCGCTACGACTTGGATTCCAACGTGTGTCTGAATGAGTGGGGGCTAGAGGGGACTACCGTGGCACCTGAGTTCGTGGCCGGAGCCCTGGTCAACGGTGTGCCGCGCTGCTTCGGCATATCGGCCGTCACCATTGAGGGGTGGGAGAGTCTGTGGTCGCCGGTTCTGCACGATACGCCGCGGCCCGACGCTCGCAATCAGGTGCTGTACGCCAGGCAGGTCGACGACGCACAGGCCGGCTTCCGATTCTGGCAGGACACCAACGGTGACCGCCAGGCCCAGAACACCGAGTTGGGAATGACCGGCGCCGGATCCGACGGTTTCATGGATTTCACCATAGACCAGAGTGGGGGCCAGTTGATGCTGGTGCCTCTCCGGGCCGGGACCGGAGTAGAAGTGTACGGTTTGGGCCCAGTGTCGGACCTGACGGGTATCGACTTTGCCCCGAACCAGACGTACTCGAGTGCCCCGATACAGGCGCAGACCGGCTGGGGCTATGTCTGGGCGATGGACGGCGGTGACGGTTTCGCCCGGTTTGGTTCGCTGAGGGTAAGTCACGTGGGTCGCGATTTGATCATTTTCGACTGGGGATTCCAGACCGATCCCGGAAACCCGGAACTGTTGCGCACGGGGGAATAGCATCCCCTTGTGCTGGGGACATGGCTCGGTCACTTTCGGGGCATGTCCCACTCGCCCACACTCGACGGGGCATCCCTCACGATCGACCAGGTCGTAGGCGTTGCCCGAAATCTTTCGATCACGGTTACTCTCGATCCCACGTCGCTGGCTGCTTTGGCCGGCAGCCGTGCACTTGTCCAGCGCGCCATTGACGAGGGGCGCACCATCTACGGGGTCAACACCGGGTTTGGCAAGCTGGCCAACATACGGATTCCCACCGACCAGCTTGATGCACTCCAGGTCAATCTCATTCGGAGCCACGCAGCCGGGGTAGGGGATCTGCTGCCGCGGGAGGTCGTGCGGGCCGTCATGTTGCTCCGCGCCAACGTTCTCCTCCGACCCACCAGCGGAGTCAGGCCTCAACTGGTGGAAGCCCTGGTAGGCCTACTCAACCGGGACATCATTCCAGCGGTCCCCGAACAGGGGAGCGTAGGAGCAAGTGGGGACCTGGCGCCCTTGAGCCATATAGCCCAGGTGATCATGGGGGAGGGGGAAGTGCTCACCAGTGATGGTGGTCGGGAGGCAGCATCTGCGGCTTTGGCCCGAGCTGGAGTTGCCCCATTTCAATTCGCCCCGAAGGAAGGTCTGTCATTCATCAACGGGACCCAGGCGCAAACGGCCATGCTGTCACTGCTGGTTCACGGCGCTGATGTCCTGTGGCACACGGCGCTTGCTTCTGCCGCCATGAGCCTGGAGGCGCTCAGGGGCACCCCCATACCTCTGGATAGCCGCATCCACGCGGCCAGACCGCATCAGGGTCAGCAACTGGCTGCGGAGCACCTGCGCGCCTTGCTGGACGACAGCGAGATCAGGGCCTCGCACATGGATGGCGATGAGATGGTGCAGGACGCCTACAGCCTACGCTGTCTCCCGCAGGTGATGGGGGCCGTCCGCGAGGCAATCGACTTCGCGGAACGGGTGTGTCGTATCGAGCTGAACTCGTCTACTGACAACCCGCTGGTATTCGACAACGGCGACGTCCTCAGCGGTGGCAATTTTCACGGCCAGCCAGTGGCACAAGCCCTCGACTTCCTGGCCATCGCAGTCACCACCCTCCAGGCCATGGCTGAGCGACGCGTCGAACGCCTGGTCAACCCCGATCTGTCAAACGGCTTGCCGGCGTTTCTCGTAGAGAATCCTGGACTCCGGTCCGGGTACATGATGGTGCAGATCACTGCGGCGGCCCTGGTGGCGGAATCGCGAACCCTGACACTGCCGGCCAGCGTCGGCTCCATTCCCACAGACGCCAATCAGGAGGATTTTGTGCCGATGGGCATGGCGGCGGCCTTCAAGGCGACGCGGGTGCTGCGTAACGCCAACAGCGTCATTGCCACAGAACTCCTGTGTGCTGTCCAGGGCATCGAGTTGCTCAAACCCCTGAGCCCCGGGCGTGGGGTCCGGTGGCTCGAAGAGCGCATTCGGAGCCCCGATGGACCTGCAATAGCGCCCCTGACAGAGGACAGGCCTCCTTCGCCTGACCTCGAGCGCCTGGCCCAGTCGGTTGCCTCCGGCGAACTGGATCCGAGGGGATTCCTCCAAAGTGGCTGACCCCCGGACAGCGCTTGCTCCAGGGTGCCGCCATCTCTATCTTTCCACGGCTAAGTCCAAGCCAGTCCTTCGTTTCCCTCCTAAGTACCGAGCCGAATGAACGTCGAAAGACTCAAGATCACGGCCTTGAAGCATGAAAAGCGGGAGGATTGGCGCAAGGCCATCGACGTTTACCTGAAGGTAATCGAGGCCCACGAGTCTGGGGATGCGCCGGCACAAGACTTTTCGATCTACAATCGGTTGGGCGACCTGTACATAAAGACCAACAGCACAGCTTTGGCTGTGCAGTCCTACGAGCGTGCGGTTGATTTGTACACCGATCAGGGTAGAACCAACCAGGCAATCGCCTTGTGCGGTAAGGTTCTTCGGGTCAACCCGGGCCGCGTCCAGGTCTATATCAAACTCGCCAGGCTCCATGCGGAAAAGAACGTCGTGGTGGACTCCCAGCGGAACCTGCTCGAGTACCTCGAGCGGATGGACGCACTGGGGAACCGTGACGACGCCATTGAAGAGGTGAAGGCCTTCGCCGATCGGTTCGGTCGGAACCAAGGCATCCGTTCAATGTTGAGCGCCCTCCTTCGGGCCATGTCGCGCGACTCAGAGGTGCAAGAAGAGCTGGGACAGCTGGCCGACCAGCTGGAATCCGGTGAGGATACCAAGGATGTCCGACAAGCGCAGGACCAGTCGGACGCGATCTACGCCAGCGACAAGGCTAAGGCCTCATCGTCCTCCGACTTCGGCCTTGTGTTCCTGGACACCGGCACTGGTTTCGACCAGCCGGCTCGCACCGAGGAACAACCGGAGCAGACCGCCAGCCCGGCTTCGGCGCCTCCTACGGCGGAGAACGTCCCGACTGCCGACGTGGAGATCGACCGGGGCCGATTTGAGGAAGATGCCGAACCCCTAGAGGTAGAGTCGGTCGGCGGTCTGGAATCCACATCCGTCGAGTTTGACGACGTGAGTGAAGTTCCGGCGCTGGACGGACTGGTGCTCGACGGCGCAGCCGAGCTTTTGACCGAGGAGAGCGTGCCCGCTCAAGAGCCCGATGCCACCATCGGGCACGCCGCCGCAGGCGATGATGCTGTCACCATTGAAATCGGCGCTGATGAAGACGCCGATTCCGAGTCCCTGGACGCCGCGCCACCCACTGATGTGGTGGCCGAAAAAATGGTGGATGAGACTGAAGAGCCCCTCTCTGGCGAGCCGGCCCTGGTGTTGGAGTTGGACGAGACTGACACGCTTGAGGTGCCACTCACCCTAGTCGACATCCTCGAGGTGGAGGAGCCTGCTGAGGTAGAGCCCTCGGCCGGAAGCGTTGGTGGGGCGCTGTCGTTCCTCCAAGTGGAGGAGCCGGTCGGGCCGACGGTCGAAGAACTCGAGGACCGGATTCTCGACGATCCCGACGACCCAGCGGCCCACCGGGCTCTTGGCGAGGCGTTGATTGCAGCGGGGGATGTGGAGCGGGGAACGGAGGAGTTGGAGTTGACACTGCAGCAGTACGAGAAGAAAGAAGACTGGGGCCACGCCTCTGACGTTCTGACTGAACTGCTGCGGCTGGAACCAAACAGGATCGCGTTCTACCAAAAGCGGGTGGAACTGGGGTTCCGATCGGCAGAAAAATCCAGGCTGGTGGAAGCCTATCTGGCGTTGGGCGATGTTCTAGTACGGGTGGGTTCCATGCAGAAGGCCATTGCCGTGTACGGACGCGTTCTGGAACACGACCCGGAAAATACCCTGGCCGAGGCGGCGCTCCGTTCGCTCGAGCCGGACGCCGATGCCCCTCCGGCGCCGGTAGTGTCGCCTGCTGCCGCTGAGGCGTCATCGAAATTCGTGGACCTCGGGGAAATGGTACTCGAGACCAAGAAACCGAAGGACGCGCGCATTAGGGTAGAGCGAACCCAGCCCACCGGAGATGAGAGCGAGGACTTTGCCGGGATCCTGCAACAATTCAAACAGGGCATAGAGGAAACGATCGACGCCAGCGACTTTCAGTCGCACTACGACCTGGGTATTGCCTTCAAGGAAATGGGGCTGCTCGACGAAGCGATTGTCGAGTTCCAGAAGGCGTTGAGGGCACCCGATGGTCGGTTACGGACGTCGGAGGCACTGGGCGTTTCGTTTTATGAGAAAGAGCAGTTCCCGGTGGCCGAAGCGATCCTCAAGCGGGCCATCGACTCACTGGCAGGGCCCGACAACGAGAAGATCGGGCTACTGTACTGGTTGGGCAGGTCTCGCGAAGAGCAGGGGAAAAATCAGGAGGCGCTGATCTGTTTCCGGCGCGCCTTGGCGGTCGATATCGACTTCATGGATTTAAGCGAGCGCGTGGAACGGCTGACTAGCCGTGACAGGCCATGAGCTCTTTCGGAATGACACGGCTGAAGCTCGCCGACCTGCAGGAACATCTGCAACCCCGGCTGGACGTCGTCCGGGAAGAATTGACCCGCATCATCGCCGCCGATTTTCCGCTGATTGCGGAGGTCAATTCGCACCTGTTACAGATGCAGGGGAAGCTGTTCCGGCCGACGATGGCTCTGCTGGCGGACGAGGCCACTGGTGGGCCGACTCCGCGTGCGGTTCGTTTAGCGGCGGTGGTCGAGTTGATACACGTAGCCACGCTGGTGCACGATGACTCGGTGGACCACTCCGTCCTGCGGCGAGGCATGCCCACCGTAAACGTGGCGTTCAGCCACCAGATATCGGTCATCATGGGCGACTATCTCTATTCGCGGGCGGTCATCGAGTTGGTGGGGTTGGAGGACCTCGAGCCGCTGCGAGTGTTGAGCCGGGTCACCAACGAGATGACCATCGGAGAAATGCGGCAACTGATGGCGCACGATCCTCTGGAGTTTACCGAAGACGACTACGACCTTTTGATCAGGGCCAAGACGGCTTCGCTGTTGTCGGGGGCTTGTGAGGTTGGAGCGCTGCAAGCCGCGCCGGAAATTCGCGGCGCGCTACGTGACTTCGGTATGCACCTGGGTATGGCATTCCAAGTAATAGACGATCTGCTGGACTACACCGAAGAGGAATCGGTGACCGGCAAACGGTCGGGTTCCGACCTGCGTGAGCACAAGGTGACATTGCCTTTGATCAATGCACTTCCCCGGATGGACGTGGAGGAACGCTCACAGGTCGACTCCTTGATGGAGACTGCTGAACCGACCGACCGACAGATAGCCGACGTGGTTGCCGCGGTGACCCGGGCGGGCGGTCTCGACTATGCCCGGTCTCGGGCGCAGTCGCTGGGGGCAGACGCAGAGCGGTTGCTGGAGCTGCTGCCGCCCACGCCGGCGCGTGAGGCTCTGAGCGCCAGCGTGAGTTACGTGTTGGAGCGGAGGAGCTGATGGCAGGCCCTCGCCGCCCGGGGTTTTACCTTGGAGTTCTGGTGTCAGGGTTCGTGGTTGGAGGGTTCTTCACGGCTCTGCTCGACGAGTTCTTGCCCGACAGCACTTTCAAGGCATTTTTCGTGAGCACGTGGACTCCGACGATTGGCCCTGTTTCCGTGGACCTCCTGGTACTAAACTTCACTGTGGGTCCGGTAGGGTTGGCGGTATCGCTGCTGAGCCTGGCCGGGGTCCTGGTGGCCTACCTCGTGGCCCGATCGCTCTTCTGAAGGTGGTGTGACATGATTGGTAATCTCGGTTTCGGCGAAATCATGGTCATCATGCTGGTTGTGCTGCTCGTGTTCGGAGCCAAACGCCTGCCCGAAGTGGGTGCTTCTATCGGCAAGGGCATTCGGGAGTTCAAGCGCACCATCACGGAAACCAACGATGAGATCACCGGGAATGACGATACCCCGTCGCGCCAGTTGGACTCCAAGCCGCCGAGTTCGGATGGCGAACCCAAGCGGCTGTCACAGTAACTCGTCCAACTCACCGCACAAATACCACGCGGGGCACCTCAATCGAGATGCCCCGCGTTTTGCTACCGGATGCTGACCGACTGAAGGGATAGTCGGTTTCTGCTACAGTCCCAGCTGTTGGTTCTGGGGCAAGCGAGCCGCCTCCGCTTCCAATTGCGCGTTGGTACGGTAGAGTCTGTCCCGACGGTCGACCACGTCTGCCGACTCACGGAGCGCCAGGAGGTAGTTGCGGACTCGGTTTTGCCGAGCCATGGAAATTTCCTGCACGCGGTACTGGTCCAGTCCCTCAATGAACGCGGCTGAATCGGCCGCTCCTGATTCCAGTACTTCCAGGATGTAGAGCCCCTCCCGGGTGTCGAGCACTCCCGAGCGTTGCCCTTGTTGCAGCCCGAACGAGGTCCCAATCAAGATGCCGTTGGGGAGGGGAGGACGGGTACGGGTGAAAGGTCCGAACTCCCTGTACGGTAACCCCATGTCATCGGCCGCGTCGGACAGGGTGGCGCCGGCGTCCAACCGGGCCATGTAGTCATCCGCGAGCGCCCGCGCGGCCGTCCATTTCTTCGCCTGCCGGACTTCGTGTTCTATGGCCCTGGTCACGTCCGGATCGGATAGCGGCGGCACCCCTCCTGGTGTCATGCTATCCACGCGAAAGAGGAAGTAGGCATCAAACGTTTCGATTACAGGGCTTACTTCGCCTTGCTGCGCCCGGAAGGCCCAGACCGAGGCGTCAGGGATGACGCGGGTACCCAGCTGGAGCCGGGTCCCTTTTTGTACGGGGCCCGTTTGCCCAATGAGTAGCCCGAGGGCCCGAGCCGCGGTATCGAGTGCGGCGGGGTCCAGCCGTTCGGCACCGAGAATTTCCAGTGAGTCCGCTTTGGCGTCGAGCTCGTCGCGGTGGGCTCCGGCGATCTCGATAGGGATCAGGATGTGGCGTCCCTCGGCGGTGTCGCCACTGCGGCTGGTGATCTCGATGATGTGATAACCGAAGTCGGTAATTACCGGCTGGGACACAGTGTTGATCGGCATGGTGAAGGCCGCCGAATCGAACGGCTGGGCCATGTCGCCCCGGGTCCATTCACCGAGGTCGCCTCCCTGGTTACCCGAGACGGTGTCGGCAGATTCCCGTCGGGCGATTTCGTCAAACGGGGCCCCATCGATGATCTCCTGGCGCACGGAGTTGGCCCGGTCGAGGGCCAGCATGGTGTCGGCGTGGGTGATGATGCGAGGAACGGCGACGTAGCTCATGTTTACCATGGCCGGCCGAGTAAGGTCGTCCTGGTGCTCGCGGTAGTAGTCCCGTATTTCGTCGTCATTGACCTCTATGGTGCTGTCGTGGATTACAGTCCGGGGAGCGATGGCGGTGAGCCCGATCTTGACTATCTCGTTGCCGTCCCGCCACCGGCGCCACAGGGCCGGGTCGGAGAAGTATACGTCGGCGGTGACGACCCGGAGAAGCTTCTGTCGCTTGAGTTCGTCACGATAGCGAGCTTCGAGGTAGGGGACGTA
>CAXMUQ010000172.1:0-8628 GCA_964196605.1 uncultured Acidimicrobiia bacterium | reverse complement strand
CGTTGTGCACCGTGGACTGAAAATCGCCGATCGAAGAGACCAGCACCGGGTCGTCGACCTCGGAGATATCCCAGATGGTGACGTCGGCGGCGCTGCCCCTGGCGAGCTCGTCGGTCACGAACAGGAAGCGGCCGTCGATCGAGGGCCAGCCATTGTGATAGTAACTGATGGATGGGTGAGTCACCGGGCCCAGTAGTCCAGGCATGTCACGCTGGCTGACGTCGTATATTCGGACGCCGCTTCCGTGAAAATCGTACAGCCGGTCTCCCACCACCGTGGCGTCGTGGCCGGGTGAACCGCCGTCCTCCCACAACAAACGGGGGTGCAGCGGATCGGGATTGAGATCATATATTCGGAGCCCGGGCGACTCCAGGTACATGAAGCCACGCGAATCGATGGTGAGATTGTGCGACGACGGAAAGGAGCCCACGACGGCTGATGCGGTCGGATCGCTCAAGTCCACGATTCGACCGAGGTTGGCCCCGCCATCCCCTCCGCCAGTGACCGAATAGAGGTACTGACCCCACGTCTTGAAATCGAACGAAGGAACCAGGGCCTGGCCCGCCACTTCCGGAGCCGCCGGATCGGTGGCGTCGACGACGTAGATCAATTCTCCACTAAGGGAACCGATGAGGGCGTATTCCCGTCCAGTGGCGTTGTCCGTGTAACCCCAGACATCGGAGTACGCGACCTGCCCGGCCCCAGGATCTATTTGGCTCATGTGGGCCACCTGGACCGATCCCGCGACGGGGGCCGTGGGCTCGCCCGAACAGGCGAAGACGGCGCCGAGCAGGATAGCGGACAGAATGGCGAAGGCTTTGGAGCCAATCACGAGCCGGCCCTTTATCTTGCTGACATCATTGCGATTACGGGCCACGGCGAGGCACTCCTCTATTACATGATCTGATATCTTACGAATAAGCTTGGCATCCTGCTGGGAAGGATGTCCCACGGCCTGCAGACCATCATCTAGGGAGACGACCTTGGAGAGGTCCACCGCACTCGGTCTCTGACTACAGCCGTCGCAGGGGTCCATATGTGATTCTTGATTCTTGAATTGGCTACCACCTCAAGAATCAAGAATCACCGCTCCCCAGACATCCGCTCGAGCATCTGCCCCACATCCACCCAAAACACCCTGTGTTCCCCATCCCGCCACGCCATGAAGAACAGGTACTTCCCGTCCGGACTCACCACCGGAGATAGTCCGCTGATAGCGCGGCCGTTTTCGAGAGTGATCTTCCGTGCCGGGGTCCAGCGGCCATGGTCGTTGAAACTGATATATAGTGTATCATGACCTTCAAGATCGGGGGATCGAGCGAACATCAGATACCGTTCATCAGGGGCAATGAACGGGCCCTCCTGGCGTTCCGGAGCGTAATTGATGTTTTCATCGAGTCTGACCGGGTCTTGGTACACACCATTGATGAATGATGACATGTATATGGGACTTTGTTCCGTGTATTCTCCGATAAAGTAGAGATTGCCATTGGTTGCCACTGACAGTGCCCAGTGCATGTGGTACTGATTGATGTTGAGCCCCAGTGCAACCGGTTCTTCCCAGCGATCACCATTTCGCTGCGAATACCAGATGTTTTCCTTGTTGCGGCGGAGTCCCTCGATCGAGGGACTTGCGGCGGTGAAGAAGAGCTTGTCACCTGAGGGAGCCAGGAACGGGTCACGGTAATCGAAATCGCGCTCGGAGAGTCTGATTTCCAGTGATGGGGACCAAGCCCCATTCTCATACCTGGCCCGCAACAGCGCTCCGTCCTCGGCCCAGTACATTTCAGACAAGTCGTTGGTGAAGACGGGAGTGTTATGGATCCAATCCGGGAAGAATTCCTCCGCGAATACCTCGGGCAATCGGCCAGGTGGTTCTTGGGTCAGGTATTGGTGAGCAATTGGAACCACGGCATCCTGGGCAGGCGCTTGCCCGAGGACGTTGGTGGTGATCAGCGCGAGGCCGATCATCGGTCGGATGAGAGATGCCATGGGAACTCTATCTCGCGAAAAAGCTGGTAGACTTGTCGTCATCCTACGGCGGTCATCGGCACAAAGTTTTGGCTCTCGGTGGGGTTTCATATGAATCCGCCCGACTAGACGCCCCTCCGCCCCCGCCCTACCTTGAATCAGTGCACTCACCATCCCCTCCCGCCATGGGACACTTCCCTCTTCGTCCGCTCCTTTGGATGCTCGCGTCGGCCTGCCTCGCCACGGTGTCGCCCAGCCGGGCCTCGGCCCAGCAGGCTCCGGTCTTCGTACACGAGGTGTGGACCGTCCAGGACGGCCTCCCGGTCAATTCCATCAACGGCCTCCTCCAGAGCCGGGACGGCTATTTGTGGGCCGCCACCTTCGATGGCCTGGTCCGGTTCGACGGCGTGCGCTTTACCGTCTACCATACCGGCAACACGGAAGAGCTACCCAGCAACCGCATCGTGGGCCTGACAGAAGGCAGTGACGGCAGCCTGTGGTTGGTGACCGAGCAACGCCATCTGGTGCGGTACCACGACGGGACCTTCACCCACTTCGGTCCCGAGCGTGGGGTGCCGGCAGATGTCCACAAGATTCACGTAGCCGCAAACGGTGTCGTTTGGGTCGGAGCGGCCAACGGGTTGGGCTTCATTCAGGACGACCGCGTCGTGCCGGTGGCCGCGGACGTGATCACGTCGCCAATCGTTGCCATCGCAAGCCACGAAGACGAATTGGTGGTGGCGAGTGCGGGGAGAACGGTCTACCGCTATGACGGAGACTCGGCCAGCGTGATCTTGCACCGTGGGGATGGGTTGGTCGGGATCCTCACGGCCGTGGCCCTGGATCAAACCGGCACGCCCTGGATCGGAACCGACGCCGCTGGCTACCGACTGGGTCCGGATGGGCCCGAGCTGTTGTTTCCGAGAGGCGCTCGAGAGTTCTACCTATCGGACGACGGAACGATGTGGGCCCATGGCGCCGGTGGGGTGTCTCGACTCGAGGACGGCGTACTTGTCAGGGCCAGCCGGCAACCGCAGTCGGTCAGCCGGAGCATGTTCCAAACGGACGAGCATGGTGGCGTCTGGTACGGCGCGGGTACGGACGTGTACCGAGACGGCGAACTCGTCTACACCCTCGGCCCTTGGGGCCCCGAGATTCCGGTCCCTGCTGCCGAGGCGCGCGCAGTGGTCATCGACCACGAGGGCAGCGTGTGGATCGGCACCAACGCCAACGGGCTCCATCGGCTCAAGCCCTCGCTGTTCACAGTCTACAGCCAACCCGAAGGACTCCCCCACCAGAACCTGTACCCGGTGCTGGAAGATCGTTCTAGTGGCGCCATGTGGTTCGGCACCTGGGGGGGAGGGTTGAGCCGCATGACGGGAGAGACCGTATCCACCGTCCCCAACACTGGAGCGTTCGTCCTGTCGTTGATGGAGGACGACGCCGGCATGATATGGGTCGGGCACTACTCGAGTGGCGTGCGAGTCTGCGATCCGAAGACACTCCGCTGCGCGCTCCCCTCGCCGGAGTTCAGGTTTGGAACTTTCTGGGCCTTGTACCGGGACGTCACCGGCACCACCTGGCTGGGTTCCAACCGGGGCTTGTTCCGTTCGGAGTCGGAGGGATGGACCGTCCTCGACGAGACCGATGGCGCTCCGGGCGCCCCCGTCAGGGTGTTCCTCGAAACACGGGACGGCGCCCTGTGGATGGGCACCAACGGCGAAGGGCTGGCGCGCTATTCCGACGGGGAGTTTCTCCGCTTCCGCGCCGCCGACGGCGCCCCCAGCGATCTGATCCGCTCGCTCTACCAGGACCCCGACGGCTGGCTGTGGATTGGCACCGAGGGTCACGGGCTGGCGCGCATTGATCCGGTGACCTGGCCAACGGCGGATGATCGCGCTTCGGCCGTCACTAGGATTCTGCCGCGGGACGGGTTGTTCGACCAGGTTATCCACCAGATACTGGAAGACGATTTCGGCCGCATGTGGATGAGTACCAACCGTGGCATTTTCTGGGTGCGACGCGACGAGCTGAACGCTTTAGCCGATGGCCGGGTCGAGCTCATCCACTCGACGGGGTACACCGAGCGACATGGCTTGCGGAACCGTGAGGCCAATGGCGGGTTCCAGCCGGCCGGCATCAAGGCCAGCGACGGCCGGCTCTGGTTCCCCACGCAGGACGGCGCCGTGGTGGTTGATCCGGCCCGACTTCAGGCCAACCTGGTGCCGCCTCCGGTAGTGGTGGAACGGCTGGTTGTGGGTGACGAATCCTACCGGCCCGGCGCGGAGGCTATCACCCTGGACGCCGGCCAGCGCGACTTGCAGATCGACTACACCGCCCTCAGTTTCGTCGCTCCCGAAAACGTGCGGTTCCGCTACCGGCTCGAGGGCTACAACGACGACTGGGTCGACGCCGGCAGCAGACGCACGGCGTTCTACACCAACATCCCGCCCGGTAGCTACACCTTCCGGGTCATCGCCAGCAACGAAGAGGGCGTGTGGAACGAGGAGGGCGCCGGCGTGGCGCTCCGGGTAACGCCACGCTTCTATGAGACGACCACCTGGTATCTCTCAGTGGCAGCGGCCCTCGGCCTGCTCACCCTGGCCGCGTTCCGTTGGCGCGCTCTGGCGCACCGCCAGCGCGAACGAGAGCTGACACAACTGGTGGAGGCCCGCACCGATCAGTTGCGCCACCATGAGGCCCAACTGGAAAGCCAGAACGCTCAGCTCGAAAAACAGGCCACCAGGATGACGGAACTCGACCAGGCCAAGTCCCGCTTCTTCGCCAACGTCTCTCACGAGTTCCGCACCCCGCTCACGCTTACCATCGGCCCACTCGAGGACGTGCGCGGCGGCCTCTATGGACCACTGACGGAAGAGCCCTCGCGGCAATTGGGTATGGCGCTCCGCAACGCCCGCCGTCTGCTGCGCCTGGTCAACCAGATCATGGACGTGGCCAAGCTCGATTCCGGCGACATGAAACTGCACGCCCGGGAACAGGACCTGGGCAACTTCGTGCGCGAGATCGCGGCCGCGTTTGCCGCGGTGGCCGAGCGTCAACACATCCGGCTCAAGGTCGAAACGCCGCCTGCGGAAATCTCTGTATGGTTCGACGCGGACGCCCTGGAGACTGTGCTGACAAACTTGCTGTCCAACGCCTTCAAATTCACTCCGGAAAATGGGGTGATTTCCGTGACCCTCGTTTCCGATCAGGGAACGGACACCGGAAACGCCGTCATGCGTATAGCGGACTCGGGTCATGGCATTCCGGCGGGTGACCTCGACCACGTGTTCGAGAGATTCTACCAGGTAGATGACTCCAAAACCGAGTGGCAACCGGGTACCGGTATCGGGTTGTCGCTGGTCAAGGAACTCGTCCTGATGCACGGCGGCGACATTCAAGTCGAGAGCGAGACCGGTGTCGGCACCATCTTCACGGTGACGCTGCCGCTGGGCCGGGGGCACTTGCAAGACGATCAGGTTGTGACCGAAGGGGCTGCCGGTGAACGACCCCGCACCCCACGGTGGACTGCAGCGGGTGAGCTGATGCCGGAAGTCGTGGTGGCCACTCCGGCAATCGAGCCTGACTCTCCATCTAACGGCGACGCGGAAGACGTTCCGACCATTCTGGTGGTCGAGGACAACGCGGATGTGCGAGAGTACATCCGCGGCCACCTGGAACGCCGCTACCGGGTGGTCGAAGCCGCCGATGGCGTCGAGGGCCTGGCGAGCGCCGAGCGCCTGATCCCCGACCTGGTCATCAGCGACGTGATGATGCCTGAGATGGACGGCTACGAGTTGTGCCGGTCGCTTAGGGCCAACCCGGAGACCGATTTCCTGCCGGTGATCCTGTTGACCGCCAAGGCGGATACCGAACACAAGGTGGCCGGATTGACCGAAGGCGCCGACGACTACGTGGTGAAGCCGTTCGAGATGGACGAACTCGAGGCCCGGGTGGCCAATCTCATCGCTTCCCGCCGCCGCCTGCGCGAGCGTTTCGGGGGAGAACGCCTGGAACTCCACGCCAAGGCGGCGGAAGTGACATCCGCCGACACCGTATACCTCGATCGCGTCCGCTCGGTCATCGAGCAAAACCTGGGTGACGAATCATTCGGCGTCGCCCAGCTGGCACAGGCAGTAGGTCAGGACCGCTCCCATCTCTACCGCCGAATCCACACCCTGCTAGACGAAACCCCCAGCAACCTCCTCCGCCGCCTCCGCCTGGAGCGCGCCAGCCAGCTGCTGGCCGGCCAAGCCGGCACCGTGGCCGAGATCGCCTACGCCGTCGGATTTAATAGCGTCTCTTACTTCTGTAAATGCTTTCGCGAGAAACATGGGGTTACGCCGTCTGGGTTTCGGGGCTCTAAAAGAGAGGGCTAAGAGGGCTAAGAAGGAGGGCTAAGAGGGAAAAGAGGGCTAAGAGGGAAAACTGATCTTGATGGTCAGGTCTCTTGGACCATCCTACAGAACACGTCAGCCCCAAGAGCTGTCGGGATCTTGCCCCGCTTTTCCCTCTTAGCCCTCTTAGCCCTCTTCTCCCTCTTAGCCCCCCTTCCCCACCCTAGTTGCCACTCCTGTAACTCCGGTTGCATTACAACCTCAGTGACATCCCCCCCCTCCCCAGCGTTAGCTCCCAGGCATTCCTGAGCAGTAGACTCTTCGGGCGATCCGGCGGTGTGCCGGTTCCGTCACTTCTGGCGGGTCGATGGCCAACATTCGGGACAATAGGGACTCTCAGCCACCAGGCGATGGACAGGGCGAGGCTGGCTCGTCAGCTGATCCTGCGTGGCTGGAGGCGTCGATACTGGCTTCGGCGTCGGATGATGCCCGGGCAATGTCGCCGGGACATGGGGCCGCAGGGGACGGGGAGCAGCGCATGGTTCTGGTGGTTGCCGCGGAGGCCGACATGCGGACCTATGTGCGCCGGTGCCTGGCGCAGGTGGCTTCGGTTCAGGTGATGGAAGCACCGGATGTTCCGGGGATGCGGGGGATCGCCCGGGCTATGCCCCCGGATCTGATCGTAGTCGACGTGGACGGCGCGCCGGCGGGCTCGGCTGTTGATCGCATGGTGGGAGGGCAGCCGGAGCTGGCCAATGTTCCCGTGATCGTCATCACCGACGAGGGGCCCGGCGGAAACTCACAGATGATAGGATCCGGCACAGCCTCGGGGACAATCCTGGTAAAACCGTTCAACGCACGGCGGCTGTGCGCCGAAGTCCATCGATTGTTGACGTTGGATCATCGAGACTGACGCGATTTGGTACCCATGACCATCACTTTGCAAGGAGTAAAGATCATGCAGATGAGAACACGTTACCTGGTAGCGGTCGCGGCGCTGATGCTCGCCGCGGTACGCCCGGCCGAGGCGCAGCTTCCGGAGCCTGGGATGGAGATCGACATGGCTCGTACGGCCATCGTGATCACCGATCCCCAGAATGATTTCCTGAGTCCCGAGGGCGTTACCTGGGGCGTGGTGGGAGAGAGCGTCACCGAGAACAACACGGTCGCCAACCTCGAGACGCTCATGAAACTCGCCAAGGAAAACGGCGTGCCCTTGTTCGTCTCGCCCCATTACTACTACCCGACGGACCACGGCTGGCATTTTGAGGGAGCCCTCGAGGTGCTGATGCACAATATCGGGATGTTCGACCGCACGAGTGCGTTGAGCCTGGAGGGCTTCGAAGGATCGGGCGCGGATTGGCTCGAGATCTACAAGCCGTACATCAACGACGGCGAGACGGTCGTGGTCAGCCCTCACAAGGTCTATGGCCCCGAGACCAACGATCTCGTCCTGCAATTGCGCAAGCGCGGCATCGACAAGATCATCCTGGCCGGAATGTCGGCCAACCTGTGTACCGAATCGCACATGCGCGAGCTGCAGGAGCAAGGGTTCGAGGTCGTGGTCGTGTCTGACGCAACCGCAGCCGCCAAGTTGCCCGGGCTGGATGGGTACGCCTCGGCGATGACAAACTTCCGGTTCATCGCGAGCGATGTGTGGACGACCGAAGAGACAGTGGCCAACATCGCCGCGGCGAAGTAGGACGCGAATCAATTCTCATTGGAGGTAGGCATCATGCGTACGATCATCGCTGTACTGGTCGTGGTACTGCTGGTTCCACGATCGGCCGTGGCCCAGGACGCAATCGAGAACGCCATGAGCGCAGCTCCGGCGTCCGTTTCGGCCGACGCCACAATTAGCGACTGGGAGATGAACCAGCTTCGAGCCGGCAGTAACGGATGGACCTGCCTCCCGGACCGACCCGATACCCCGGGCAACGATCCATGGTGCGTTACCGACGCGTGGCTCAACTTTCTACACGCTTACATCACCAAGACGGCGCCATCATATGGTGAGATTGGCTTCGCCTATATGCTGCAGGGCGATACACCCGTGAGCAACAGCGACCCCTACGCAACTATGGCCACCGGACCCGAGGACTGGGTAACCCACCTTGGGCCGCATCTGATGATGCTCGTTCCCGATAAGAAGATGTTGGCGAGTATCTCCAGCGATCATCTGAACGGTGGTCCGTGGGTCATGTGGCCGGACACGCCCTATGCCCACATCATGATCCCACTCGAAAGCAGAGGCCACTAGCGGTGACACAGGATGTGGTGCAGGACGAACTCGTCCGTCTGTTGATGGATTCGACGGGCG
>CAXMUQ010000171.1:0-10550 GCA_964196605.1 uncultured Acidimicrobiia bacterium | reverse complement strand
GATTCCTTTGGCGGCGGAGAGATTCGAGGGTATCACCCCTGAGCAAATGGTGGAGGTAGGACTCCGCAGTCACGTCCATCCGCTGCAAGAGGTGGTCGTTGGTGAGATAGGCGAGACGTTGTGGATCTTGTTCGGCACCGTGGGGTTGGTTCTTCTGATCGCCATCGCAAACGTGGCCAACCTCTTTCTCGTGCGTGCCGAAGGACGTCAGCGAGAGGTGGCGGTCCGGACGGCGCTTGGCGCCTCCCGACCGCGCATGGCCCGCCAGTTTCTCCTTGAGAGCGTGGTCCTGAGCGTCACCGGCGGGGCATTCGGTCTGGCCCTGGCCACGGTAGGCGTGAGGTTCCTGCTCATGATCGCGCCGGTCAGCTTGCCCCGCGCGACTGAAATCGGAGTTGACGGATTGGTGCTGGTCTTCACGATCGGATTGAGCGTCCTCGCCGCCGTCATCTTCGGCTTGGCGCCGGTGCCACGGCGCGCTGCGTTCGATATGGTGACCGTCCTCAAAGGCACCACGTCCACAGCCGGCCGACGCCGGTGGCGAGGACGGAACGCTCTGGTGATCGCCGAGGTGGCCCTGGCGCTGGTGCTTCTGATCGGCGCAGGGCTCATGGTCAGGAGCATGGGCGCACTACAATCGGTTCATCCGGGATTCGAGCGACCTGAACAGGTCCTGACATTTCGCATCACCGTTCCCATGTCGGCCGCGCCGTCCCCGGATCAGACTCCCAACGTACACCAGCGGATCCTCGAGGCGTTGGAGAATGTCCCGGGCGTGTCCGCCGTTGGGGCGGCCTCGGGTCTTCCACTCGAGCGACGCAGCAACCGCAACGCGATTCTGGCGCGGGACGCCGATGCGGAAAGCGTGAGTGGCTTCTACAAGGGTGTGGCTGGAGACTACTTCGAGGCTATGGGCATTCCGCTCGTGGCGGGTCGTTTGCTCACGTGGGATGATCTTCGTGAGCAGCGCTTGGTGGGCATGGTGAGCGAGAGCGTCGCTAGCCGATACTGGGGATCGCCCGATGCTGCGATCGGACGGTATATCCGCCATGACAGCCGGGATCCCTGGCGTCAGATCGTAGGGGTGGTCGGCAACGTGCACGATCGCGCCCTCGATCGTATCGAGTCCGGTGGTGCCTACTGGCCGGTCTATCTTGAAAACTTTGTTGGCTTTCCCTGGATGGTACGGCGCTCACTGTCGTACGCTGTGCGGACGGACCGACTGGATCCTGCCACGCTGCTGCCCGAGATACGACAGGCGGTGTGGTCGGTGGATGCCACGCTTCCGCTGGCGGATGTCCAGACCATGCAAGACAGAGTGGAGACGTCCACCGCTCGTACTTCCTTCGTGTTGGTCCTCCTCGGCATCGCGGCATCGATCGCCCTCTTGCTGGGCACGATCGGTACCTATGGGGTTCTGGCCCATGTGGTGAGTCACCGCGCCCGAGAAATCGGTGTTCGCATGGCGCTTGGCGCTCGCGAGGGCCAAGTGCGCTGGATGGTGTTGCAGCATGCCGCCTGGGTGGCTCTCATCGGTATCGTGATTGGCCTGGGCGCCGCCGCCGGTCTGACCAGGTTCATGGCCACTGTGCTGTTCGGGGTCACGTCAAGCGACCCCGCGACCTATGCCATCTCAGCCTCCGCGATTCTCGCCGCCGCCCTTCTTGCCGGGTGGCTGCCCGCCCGGCGGGCTGCCCGGGTAGACCCGATGACGACGCTACGAGCCGAATGAACTGGTTTTGTGAACGATCCTCCGCGCGCTCGGCGCACGATGTACTCCCACTACGGACGTTACCATGAGTAGAGACAGTTTGGGTGAATTCGAACACATGGTGTTGCTGGCCATTCTCAGAAACGGTGGCGAGGCCTACAGTGTCCCCATCGTGGTGGAGCTGGAACAGCGCACCGGCCGATCCGTGGCTCCGGCCGCGGTGTACATCGCGCTTCGCCGTTTGGAAAAGCGTGGCCTGGTGAAGTCCCGCATGGTGGAGAACGATGCCGAAACGGGGCGGCCGCGGCGGTATTTCGCGCTGGAAGAGCCGGCGATGGAAAAGTTGCGCGACGCTCGCCAGGCGCTTGCCAGTTTGTGGGATGGGATGGACGCGGCGCTTGAAGGCGGTCAGGCGGGGAGGCGGTAGGATGGTTCCTCCAATCTCTCCACCGGTTTGGGCCAGGCAGCTCTTGGCTGTGGTCGTTCGGCGTGATGAGCGCGCTACGGTGTTATCCGAAATGGACGAACTGTATTCCGTGCAGATCGTGCGAGTGGGGACTCGACGAGCTCTCTCATGGTACCTGCGGCAGACGATCAGTTTTTGCATCTTGGGCCTGCGAGCGCGTGCATCGGATGACGCGCTCGATGCCGTGTACTCTTCTGGGAAAACCGCACGGCTCGCCTGGTCTACGGACATCTTGCAAGACGTGCGCTACGCGCTCCGTGGGTTCCTGAAATCGCCCGGCTTTGCCGTCATTGCCATCACGACCATCGCCATCGGCTTCGGGCTCAACAGTGCCGTGTTCAGTGTGGTCAACGGTGTCGTCCTCAGACCGTTACCCTACGCGGAATCAGACCGTCTGGTGCGTTTGTGGCCCGAATGGGCGATGACCAAGGAACAATTCGATCTGGTGGCCCAGCGAACAGAATCACTCGTCGAAATGAGCGCCTTCACCGAGGAGTGGTACACGGTCGGCGGTGTGAAGAGCACCAATGCCGGGAGTGGTGTGGCCACCGGGCTCTCGGTGACTGCAAATATTTTCGAGTTCTTTGGAGTCGACCCGATTCTCGGCCGAGCAATGACCGACCGGGATACGGAATCAACAGGCCGGAAGACCGTGTGGCTGGGGCACGCCTTGTGGCAATCACAGTTTGGTGCCGACTCTGCCATCGTCGGCCGGATGATCGATCTGTCATTGTTTACTACCCTGCCGATGGCTCCGGGCGCTTTCGAGGGAGAGCGCCATGTGGTCGCCGGGGTGATGCCGACAGGGTTCGAGCCGTTCGGTGAGCGTGTGGACCTTTGGTTTCCACTCCGTCGTGCCATCGGTTCGGGTACCTATGCCGACTTCGGCGATCTCGAGGCGCTGGGCAGGCTCCTCCCGGGAGTGACTATCGACGGCCTGGCGCCAACGCTCTCGGCGATTCTGGCACAGGAATTCGACGAGGGCGTGGAAGCACACGCCTTCGAAGCCACACCGGTTATGAGCCTGCATCAGTCGTTGGTCGGTGAGGTCCGCCCCCTCATGCTCGCCACCTTGGCAGCCGTGGGATTGGTTCTCTTGGCGGCGTGCGTCAACGTCGCCACGCTCATGCTGGTGCGGGGCGCCGCGCGTGAACGCGAGTTGGCGGTCAAGGCCGCGTTGGGTGCCGACCGTAGACGCCTGCTCCGCCAACTGGTTACCGAGGCAGCCGTCCTGGCGGGCACTGGAGCACTCGCCGGTTTGGTGCTGGCCCATGTTACGCTTCCTGCCATCGTGAGTCTCCTTCCGAGCGACCTCCCTCGCGTTTCGGGAATCGCGCTCGACGGATCGGTCTTGATGTTGACCGGGTTGGCGCTGATTGTCGGTATGGGGGTGTTCGGTCTGATTCCGGCGCTCCGCACCATTCCCACCGGATGGACCACCCATGGAGCCGGAGCGCTCGCGGGGGAGGGGCCTGGCAGACTCACTGCCTTCCGTACGCTGATCGCCGTTGAACTGTCTTTGGCCATGTTGCTGACCGCCGGAGCCGGCTTGCTTCTCAACAGCTTCTGGCGTCTCACCCACGTCGAGCCCGGCTTCGACGCTCGCGATGTGGTCGCCGTGCAACTGGCACCCTCGGCGAGTCACTTCGCGGACGTGACTCGGCGGCGTCAGTTCTTCGATGAAGTACTCACCCGCACCGCGGAAATTCCCGGCGTCACGACTGTTGGCGCCATTCATCGGCTTCCCATGATGGACCAGGGCGTGGGCATTTTCTACAGTCTTCCCGACTACGAAGCGGTCGCCGGCGAGCGGTTGGCAACCCAATACCGCATCGTGACTCCCGGCTACTTCGAGGCCATGGGGATTTCTCTCCTGCGTGGCCGCGACTTGACGCAGGGAGACCGCGACGACACGCCTACCGTTGGCCTGATCAACCAGGCGATGGCGGACCGACACTGGCCGGATCAGGATCCGGTGGGACAGCGGTTTAAGCGGTTCAATGGCAACGAGTGGTTCACGGTGATTGGGGTCGTGAGCGACGTGCGCCAATTCCGTCCCGACATTGCGGGCGAGGCAGAAGTTTATCTGGCGCTCGAGCAGGCTGGCTGGGCTTCCGCCATGACGGTCGTGGTACGGTCGTCACTCGCCGCGCTCGAGATCACCAACGCCGTGACTGCTATTGCGGCGGAGGTCGATCCAACAGTGCCAATGGCCTGGAGCGACGACATGAGCGGTGTCGTGGCTCGGGCCATCGAAACAGAGCGGTTCTATTTGGGATTGTTCGGGTTGTTCGGTGGCCTGGCTCTGATCCTGAGTGGCATTGGTGTCTATGGCGTCATGGCCCACGCAGTCGCACAACGAAAACGGGAGATCGGTATCCGACTGGCCTTGGGAGCCAGCGAGGCCAAGGTGGTGCGGACCATGTTGCACAAGGTGTCGTCTGCTGCCGGTATAGGCTTGGCAACGGGGTTCGCGGTGTCGTTCCTCGGTAGCCGAGCGATCGCCAGCCTGTTATACGAGGTCGATGCAGCCGATCCGGCGGTGTTGTTGTCTGTCCTCGTGGTGCTTGGAAGCGTCGCCACTATCGCCGGCTGGCTGCCAAGCCGGCGTGCGGCCGCGGTCGACCCGATGGTAACCCTGAGGAGCGAATAGATGAGTCCGCAGCATGCTCCGCCGAATTGGGCCAGGGCGCTCGTGACACAGGTGTTTCCCTTGAGCGACCGCGCAGCGGCCATGGCCGATCTCGACGAACTGTACTCGTTGCGAGTGGTCTCGAAAGGAAAAGCGCAGGCGCTGGCCTGGTACCTACGTCAAACATTGAACTTCCCTCTCACCGGTGTCCGTTCAGGTGTGACAGACCGCGCCAGTCGGACGGTGCAACGGACCAACCATTATGTACGCCGGGTCATCTCCACGGAAGCAGCGTACGAAGCCCGCTACGCGGTGCGCGCCCTCCGACGCTCACCGGCGTTCAGCCTTACGGTGATCGGGGTGCTCGGCTTGGGTATGGCGGGCGCGATTACCATCTTCACCCTGGCCTACGGCATCCTCCTCAAGCCATTGCCGTATCACCAGGCCGACCGATTGGTGGCCATCTTCACCACCGACCTGGGCGAGCGAGACCGGAGTCCCAGCGCGCCGGCCAACATGGTGGATTGGCGCAGGGACAACAGCACCGTCGATCAGGTCACGGCGGCCCATCCGTGGAGCGCAACATTCCAGTTGGACGGACCACGCCGGTTAGAAGGGCTCAGGGCTACCTGGTCGCTGTTCGATCTCTTGTCTGCCCGCCCGCTGCTGGGTCGCGTGTGGCACACCGCTGATTCGCTGACGGCGGACGATCGGGTGATCGTTTTGGGACACTCACTGTGGCAGCGTCAGTTCGGAGCTGATAGCGGGATGGTAGGCCGGACGCTGTTACTGAACGGTGATCCTTACCAGGTCATCGGCGTCATGCCGGATGACTTCGGCTTTCCGCCCTTTTGGGCCAGTGAAGCCGAATTCTGGGTGCCGCGCGACTTCGGTCCCGATCCTTCACGCCGGTCCCAGTTCGTCAGGGTGTTCGCCCGCATGCGGCCCGGTGTCGACATAACTCAGGTCCAGAGCGACTTCACGCTCATGAACGAGCGGCTGACCGAGGCATATCCCGACGACCTGGGCGGGCTTGGTGTGCTGGTCGAGCCGCTGCACGAGCCGGTCGTGAGTCAGGCTCGACCGGTGCTCCTGGGATTGCTTGGCGCCACCGTTCTGTTGTTGCTCGTCGCCGTCGCCAACGTGGCCAACCTCATGCTGGGACGGACACTGGCCCGTGGTCGCGAGCGGGCGGTTCGCCGAGCGTTGGGAGCCCCGCGGCGCCGCTTGATGATGCACGAGTTGGGACAATCGATGCTCCTGAGCGTCCTTGCCGGAGGGTTGGGAGTCGTCCTTGCTGTGCTGTCTGTACGGGCCATTGTGGCAATGTCCCTCCTCGACCTTCCCCGGGCTCACGAGTTGTCGGTTGATGGCGTGGTGGTGACCGTTGCTCTGGCGGTGTCGCTGGCGATCGGCTTGGGTTTCGGCGCTCTTCCGGCGATGCGACGTTCCCCCGGTGCGCTTCTGTTGCGCTCGGGCGTCGGACAGAGCGTTCGGGGGAGTGGCTGGGCACGTGATGCTTTGGTGGTGGCCGAAGTCGCGCTGGCGGTGGTGTTGCTGGTCGGCGCCGGTCTGACGCTGCGCAGTCTGGTTCGTCAATTCGGGATCGAGACCGGCATCGAAACCGCCGGCGTGCTGACGATGACCATCGACATGGGAGGCACGGCAATGTTTCCGCCCGACGGCGCCCAGCCATTCTCTGGCGATTCCCCCAGCAGGGTGGAACGGCAAGTGGCATTCTTCCGGGATATCGTCCGGCGGGCCGAGGGCCTACCGGGAGTCGAGTCGGCAGGAGTCACCAGTCATCTGCCGCTGGCTGGCGACGTGTGGTCGACGGCGGTGTCGCGAGCGGACCGGCCGATACCACCAAACGAGGAGCGGTTGACCGCCGCCACCCGCAACATCTCCCCAGGCTATCCCGCCGCAGTGGGAATGCGCTTCCTGGCAGGTGGTTCGTTCGGTGACTGGGGCTGGGACGCCCCCGACGTGGTCATTGTGAACCAGACTTTGTCGACCAGACTGTGGCCCGGCGAGGATGCAGTGGGGCGGATGCTAAGGCTGGGAAGCGATCTCGACGACCCCGTGGCCACCGTCATCGCCGTGGTGGCCGACGTCAAACAAGGCACCCTGGTCGGCGAAGTGAGCCCTGAGTTTTATCGCCCATACGGCCAGAACCACTTCCCGTGGAATCGACAGGTTAGCCTGGCGGTTCGTACCTTGGGGCCCCCGACCGCGGTGGCTGCTGACCTGCGGGCCGTGCTTCGGGAAGTGGAACCATTGGCTCCCGTTACCGACATCCGCAGCATGAACGACGTCTTGTCGGAGGAACTGTTTGTCACCCGCGCCGCGACCTCTTTGGTGGGCATCATGGCCGGCTTTGCCGTGATCGTTTCGACGCTGGGTTTGTTCGGGGTGATCAGTTTTCTGGTGGCCCAACGGCGCCGCGAGTTTGGTATCCGGATGGCGCTGGGCTCGAGCCCAGGCTCGGTGGCGCGACTGGTGTTGGGCCGGGGCAGCGTGTTGGTCGTGACCGGGCTGGTCCTCGGTCTGGTCGTGTCAGCCATCGCTTCGGGGCTGGTGTCCGGCTTAATGTATCAGGTCCCCGCCCGCGACCCGATCGCCTTCGCCGGCGCGGCGCTGGGATTGGCCGCGATTGGGCTGGTGGCAACATGGCTGCCGGCTCGCCGGGCGTCACGCATATCTCCTTCTCTCCTCATGCGGACGGAGTAAGGCCAACCGCGTACGCTTGATGCTGTCCCATCCGGAGGCTCCACTAGTTAAGTTTTGACACCGCAAGCATCGTCATTCTTCAATGTGGAGTATCGCCATGCGTCGTATTTTCTTGTCGACCGGATTGATTCTCGCCGCCACCCTGGCTCCGCTGTCGGCCGGGTACGCCCAGCTCACGTTTGGCGGTTTCGCCGGCGTCAACTTCTCCAATCTGGACATATCCGCGCTGGACCCGAACGAATCCACCAGCAGCCGCACTGGGGGAATGTTTGGTGGCTATCTGGGGACCCATTTGGGACGGCTGTTCACCGTCCGACTCGAGGGCTTCTGGACACGGAAGGGCGCAGACCTTCAAGAGTCGAGCAGCTCGGTCGGGAGCTTCAAGATCGACTATATCGAAATCCCTTTGATCCTGCGGGTGAATCTTCCCCTGGTTGTCATCAAGCCGGCCATCTATGCCGGACCAGCCATCAGCTTCAAGACGAGCTGCACCGCTGAAGATTCCACTCCCCCCGAGTCGTGTGATGACGTCAATAGCACCGATTTCAGCGGCATCATCGGCGCCGGTATTGGATTCGGTCCCATCACGCTGGACGTCCAATACGATCGCAGCTTCAGCAGCATCCTGGATGAAGATGGCGCGTCCGAAGTGAAAAACGAGACGTGGACGGTGCGGGCGGCGTTTGGGATTTAGCTAAGCAGGCTGGAGCTGGGAGCGGTTCACCGCCCCCAGCTCCTTTCCTTATGTAGCTCGTGCTCCGGACTGAACCCATTGACGGCACGTTTCACCAACCCGGTTGTTCTGAAACTCCTCCTCCGAACTTCGCGTAATACAGGCTCAAGGCATATATTGCCTTGCGCCTGTATAAATAATCCCTGGAGAAGCCGTGCCCGATTCCACCACGACCCATGCCACTAACCCCTTGAGTGCCAGCGATTTCCACGTCTTGATGGTGCTTGCGGAGGGGCCCTCCTATGGTTACGCCATCATGAAGTCGGTGGTTGATCATTCTGGGGGAACCGTCTCCCCGGATATTGGCTCCCTCTACCGGGTTTTGGCCCGTCTGATGGGCCAGGGGTGGGTCGACCAGGCAAGTGCACCGGCCGACGCGGCGCCGGCATCCAGGGGACGAGCCCGGCGGTATTATGCGCTGACGCTTGAAGGGAAGGCGGTGGCGCTGACCGAGGCAGGCCGTTTGGCGAGGGTCGTCGACCTGGCCCGCGAGCGCGATCTTCTCTCGCCGGAGCGTGCCTCGTGACCCGGCGCCAATCACCAACTGACAAGACGCCGTGGATGATCGGCTTGGCCATGAGCGCTTTCCCCTCGCGCTTTCGCGAGGTGTTCGGCAAGGAGATGGTTGGCGCCTATCACGACGGTGTCGGCACACTCAACACATCGCGCATGCGGTTCACCATTCGGACGGCGCTGGACATGTTCCGAAGCGGCCTCAACGAGCGGATGAACCCGACCCTTGAGCCGCCGGGTGACGGTGGGGGCCCGACCACGGAGACCCAGGCGTCGGATCTGTTGCGGGATTTGCGTTACGCGGCACGCTCGTTGGCCCGTCGTCCCGGGTTCACCTCCGTGGCAATCATCACTCTTGCTTTGGGCATCGGGGCCAACACGTTGGTGTTCAGTGTGGTGGATGCCGTGTTACTGAAAGCCATGCCGTATTCCAATCCCGACGGCCTGGTGATGGTGTGGGCGGACCGGGCGAGCAGCAACAGGGGATCCATGTCGGGGCCCGACGTGTTGGATATGGTCGAGCTTCCCGGATTGAATACCTTGGTGGCCTTCCGCTCGGGACGAATCACCATGATGAGTGACGGCCGGGCGCGAATGGTTCGGACAGGAAAGGTACTCGATGGTCGAATGGAGACGTTCGAGGTGGCCCCGGTCTTTGGTCGAGATCTGACCGCGGGGGACAGCGAGCTCAATTCGCCGTTGGTCACCGTTGTAAGTCACAGCTTCTGGCAAGGAGAACTGGGCAGCAATCCCAATGTGATCGGCTCGACCATCCTGCTCGAGGACCGCGCATACGAGGTGGTAGGTGTGGCCCCCGCCGGCTTCGGGTTCCCCGAGGACTCGGAGGTATGGTTGCCACGGCAGGTCGACCCGGACGGCTGCGGTCGCGGATGTCATCTGCACTGGACCATTGGCCGGCTCGCCACGGGCGCGGTCGTCGCTTCGGTGCAATCTCAGCTCACCACCCTTGCCTCCTCGCTGGAAAAGGCGTTTCCCGAGAGCAACACAGGCAAAGGCTTCCTAGTCGTGAGTCTGGCGGACAACACAGTTGGTCCGGTTCGCGCCGGGTTGTGGTTCATTCTGGGAGCGGTGGGGCTGGTGCTGCTTATAGCCTGCGCCAACGTGGCCAACTTGCTGCTGACTCGTGCCGAGTCTCGCCGGGGCGAGGTCGCTATTCGTGCTGCGTTGGGCGCCAGTCGCGGACGGCTGGCGACGCATGTGATGATGGAGAGCGTGGTGCTCTCGGCGGGAGGTGTGTTCCTGGGCTTGGTGCTGGCGACACTCGGTATGAAACTGGTGGCCCTGATACCACCGGGCACGGTGCCGCGCATTGACACAGCCGCGCTGGATGCGCGGGTACTCGCCTTCACGGCCGGGCTGGGTGTCCTGGTGGCCCTGTTGTTCGGGTTGAGTCCGGCCCTTGGTATCGCACGGAGTCCCTTGGCCGAGAACTTGGTGGCCGGCCGGCGTGGCCTTTCGGGCGGGCGGTCGACACGGTTCCGGACGGCACTTCTGGCAGCCGAGGTGGCGCTGTCGTTGTTGCTGCTGGCCGGAGCGGGATTGCTGCTTAAGAGCTTTGACCAGTTGTACCGCGTGGACATGGGATTCAATTCTGAGCGGGTAACTCGATTCACCCTGGATCTGCCGGGAGCGCAATACGATTCACTGCCGGAAATGGCTGGATTCTATCGGTTGTTGGAAGAGCGTTTGGCGGCCTTACCCGGCGTGCTATCGGTTGGGTCGGTGTACGGTCCACCGCTCGGCC
>CAXMUQ010000170.1:0-6381 GCA_964196605.1 uncultured Acidimicrobiia bacterium | reverse complement strand
AAGGCCGTTCGAAACTTCTGGTGGATTTCGAGGCGCTCGCATACATCAGCAGCGCCGGCCTTCGGGTGCTCCTGAGCACCACGAAGCGGTTGAACGCCGCAGGCGGATCGATGCACATCTCCGGACTCAACGAAACCGTTGATGAGATCTTCGAGATCTCCGGTTTCAGTACCATCTTCAACGTGTTCCCGACCCGCGCTGAGGCTCTGGAGAAGTTTGGCGGCTGAGTCCCTCCCGGAACGGTGCGCTGTCGCATGAGTCGCCGATAATGCCCACCACTATTCGCGAACGCTCCCGGGGCCGGATTGCCTGGGACGCGTTCGTCGTCGTGTTAGTCGTGATCAGCGCCCTGGTGGTGCCCTACCAGATCGCCTTCGTGCACCACGTCGACCTGGTCGGGTCGGTAGTGATCTACTTCATTGACGTGGTCTTCCTGTTCGATGTGTGGCTCAACTTTCGCACGACCTATCGCAGTCTGGGCGCCGAGGTGGTGGATCGGAACCTGATCGCGCGGCGATACATCCACGGTCTCCTCGCCATCGATCTGCTGGCATCAATCCCGTTCGACATACTGTTCCTCCCCTGGCGAGACGTCGCCCTGCACGGCATCTCCATCGTCCTGATCATCCGGTTGCTGCGACTGCTCCGTGTGGCGCGGCTGTTCGTCATCTTCCGACGGTGGGAGAGCTCGAGTTGGACCAACGTCGGTTACCTGCGAATCGGCAAGTTGCTCGTCGTCGTACCCCTGTTGCTGCACTGGGTCGCTTGTGCCTGGTTCCTGGTCCCATTCGTCGGCGGATTTCCGGCGGACTCCTGGGCGGTGACCCAGGGCATCGCCGCCGCGGATCACGCCACCCAGTACATCCGGTCGTTGTACTGGACCATCGTCACCACCACCACGGTCGGCTTTGGCGACATCACCCCGGTCACAAATGTGGAGTATATCTTTACCATGCCCGTGATCCTGCTGGGCGCCTCCATGTATGCCTTCATTATCGGCAGTGTCGCCTCGTTGGTGAGCAATCTGGATTCGACCAAGGCATCGTTCTGGGGTCGGGTGGAAACGGTGAATCAGTACCTCCGTTCCAGGGACGCGGCACCCGAACTCAACGATCGGATTCGGGGCTTCTACGAATACATCTGGGCCCGGTACCGCGGCACCAACGAGCACACCCTGTTCAGCGACCTTCCGGCGCCGCTCCGGGTGGATGTGCTGGAGCACCTCACCAAGGACTTGCTCGATCAGGTGCCGCTGTTCGTGCATTGCTCCGACGCGCTTCGCAACGTGCTGTTGATGGCCTTGCAGCCTCACATCTTTGCCCCGAACGGTCTGATCGTGCGCCAGGGCGAGGTTAGTGACGGGATCTACTTCATCAGCCGAGGCACCCTCGAGGTGATATCCGATGAAGGAGCGCGCACGCATGGCATGTTGGAAAGCGGGGAGTATTTTGGGGACTTGTCCCTGCTACTCGGTGAGAAGCGGACAGCGTCGGTGAAAGCGGTGACCTACTGCGACGTGTTCCTGCTGACCAAGGCAGATTTCAACCGGATCAAGGGCGAATACGCCGAATTCCGCGAGGTACTCAAGGCCGTGTCTTCGAAAAAGACGGAAAAAATGACGACTCTGCTCCTGGAAGGCGTGATACTCTAAGCCATGCAGCACACCATCATTGTCGGGACAGGGCTGGTCAACGAGGTGCTGAGCCCACAACAGCGCTATCTGGCATCGACGTCCAGTGCCGGACCCCACGAGATAAACCGGCTCATGGGGCGCGGTCGGAAGTACGGCGAGGGGCCGTTGCCGACGTTCCTGCGGGCCGCGCGCGACGCCGCCAACGAAGGCGCCCCCATCGATCTCCTGTTCCTCGCTGGGGATTCGGAGGGCGACGCAGTGGTGGAGCCGCTGGAAGCGGTTGCCCAGGCGGCCGCCGTGATTCCAGCCCCGTCCTCGACAATCCCCTGGACCGAACTGGTGACGGCGATCGACCGCTTTGGCGGTGGCGAGAACGGCGCCGACCTCCGGTTCTTGATCGTGGGCTGCCACACCGAGCAACGGGTTCTGGCCCTGGCTTCCTTCCTGCGTAACGCCCTGGGGTACGACGATGTGGCCGTGTCATCCCATCTGGTCGGCAGCGCCACGCTCGAGGCCCACTATGCCACTCTCAGGTACAACCTGCCGACCGCCGGGGTCCGAGTGCTACTCGATCTCGAAGAGGCCGCGGCATATGCGGGATTGAAGCCAGCCGAGTTTGCCGCCCTGGAATGCACTCCGTGCCGCATCGAACCGGCAGAGGCACGGGATGCCCTGGGTGAGGCGCCGCAGCGAATCGTGGAACTGCTGTGTATGCATTGGACCCGGGCGGAACTGCGCCCGCTCGCCGGCGGGTTCAGCGGAAGCCTGCTGTTCCTGGCCAACGGCTGGAAGGGCGAGGCCCGCACCGAGCCGATGGTGATCAAGATCGACGACTTTGCCCAAATGCGGCGGGAACTCGACGGCTACCATCAGGTCAAGGATTTCTTTGGCAAACACGTGCCGACGTTCGGGTATCCCGTCACCCAGGAAGCACTCCTGGGCGTGGGCATGGAATTGGCCGCGATGGAAGGTGCCCCGCAGACCCTGCAGGACACCTTCGAGGAGGCCGAAAGCGAGCAGGCGCTCTCGAAGTTCACGCTCCAATTCGACAAGGCTCTCTCCCTGTTGTCTGATCGGTTGTATCGCAACACCGGCGAGCTGGCGTGGGTGGCGCCGTACCGGACGCTTGGGCTGCACGCCGAGCAACAGCGCACCTGGTTCCAGGAAAACGGTCGCTTCGCCCTGGACTATCTCGACCCGGACACCGTGGAGCAGCAGCACGTCGACCTCGAGCACTTGGCGCAGATGCTCCGACTGATATCGTCGAATCCCGACGCCATGGAAACGCAGGTGTGCGTTGGTCACGGCGACTTGAACTACGCCAACGTCATCTGTGACGTCGGCGACAACATCTGGTTCATCGACTGGACCCACTGCGGACAGGCTCCCGTCGAACTCGATTTCGCCAAGCTGGAGAACGACGTCAAGTTCGTCATGAGCAAGTTGTTCGATGAATCGGACATCCCCCGGCTGCGCGCCTTCGAGGAATGGCTGGTCGATCACCGGATCCCGCCCGATATCGACGAACTCCCGGACAGCCTGAAGTTCGTCAAGTGGGATCTCCGATTTCGCAAGATTCTCAGTACCCTCCGGTCGATTCGGCATGCCTGTTTCGGCCTGAAGGACGATGACGATTGGGTGGTTTACCGGATCGCGCTACTGCGGTATGCCCTGCACACGCTGAGCTTCGATAAGCGACGGGGCAAGGGTGAGTGCCATCCGGTGCAACTGGTCCACGCCCTCTTTTCCGCGCAGGCGCTGATATACGACCTGGTGGCCGACGACTTCCATCTCAAGATCAGGGCGGAACGGCCGCCCTCGTATCCGGAACGACAACGAATCTCCATCGATGAATCACCCTGGCCGCTCGATTGCCCGAGCTACGACCCGCCCTACCATGTCGCCGACGCCGTCCTCCGTGCCAGTCGCCTCGACATGACGGACGGCTGGGCGGATCCAGAGGATGTGTCGCTAGTGGCCGACGCGTCGAACGTCCTGGCCGCCAAACGAGGCGACGACTCGGGCCGCCCCCTCAACCCCCGGGGCCGGACCGGCATCGCCGGGCGCGGCCTGCTGGGGTTATGGGGCAGAAACATGGCCGCAGCCGCGGTGGTTACCCGGGGCACGGGCACCACGGTCGAACTTCTGTTGGGATCCTACGAGGACCGTGCCGAGCTCGAGCTGACCAAGGCGTTCGTACTATCCGAGGAGAAAACACCCGACGCCGTGCTGCGCGCCCTCGACGTCGCAGCGGGGTGGCGGCCCTCCGTCGAGGGCGAGGTCGTGTTCGAGGGCTATACCTACGACATTCGGCAAACGGACCATGCCTGGGTGGAATCCAAGGCGTTTCTCTTCGCGCTGGGTTCGGACGCCCCGGACCGGTTCCAAGCGGGAGGCCTGTTCGAAGAGGTGAAGTGGTACCCGCTCTCCGCGGATACCGTCAACCAGGTCCCCTCAGGGCAGGCCCGTTTCATTCGTGAGGCGATCGAACGCCTGCGAGATGCAGGCACCTTGGACGATGAACAGGCTGCGGCACTCTTGGCCCGCACCGGTTGATCGAGGCCTGAGGATGCCATCAACGTACCGCCACCCCGTCGGGGGCCAGGAGAGGCAATGACACTGCGTGACGCAGAATCGTCGTATGTGCGATCCTTCCGTTCCGGATCCTGGCGAGAGGACCAGTGGTGGGGCGAGCGTGACTGGGTCGGCTTTGCCGTCACCCAGGCCCTGGACGCGATGCGAACCATCAGAACGGCCACGGCCACCTCCCTGTCGCAGAAGACCGCGTTCAAGGAAGACGGATCCCCGGTTACGGCCATCGAATGCCGCATAGAACTCGCCGTACGGGATGCGTTGTACGCTTTCGCCCCCGAGGCAACGCTCGTGGGTGAGGAATCCGGCGGCAGTCTGCCCGCCACCGGTGACGCGGTAGCATTGGATCCCGTGGATGGGACCTGGGCTTTCGTTACTGGATCCGGCACCTATGCCACCACCGTCGCGGTTTTTCACGACGGGGCCCCCTACGTGGGAGTGATCGCCTCGCCTACCACGGGCGAAGTGGTATATGCCTCGCGCGGCGCCGGTACCCGGCTACTGACGCTGCCCCTGTTCGACGAGGGCGACAGCGCCACGGACCTGCCGGTCTATGCTGAATCAAATATCCTCGTCTCCCTTCACCCGAGTCGGAGAGCCGGACAGGCGGTCGGCCGCTTGTATGAGGCATGGTCCGAGGGCACTATCCGGATGGTACGGTCCCCAGGCGGTTCCCCCGCGCTGGCCCTCGCCGAGGCCGCCAAGGGCCGGTATATCTACGTCAACATGTGGTCCAAGAAGGTCGCCGCCCCATATGACCTCGCGGCCGGGGTCCTGGTGGTGCGTGAAGCCGGTGGGGAGGTGACCGAGCTCGACGGTACCCCGGTGGATGTTCTGAAGCACAGCGGGCCCTTTATTTCCGGTATCGACCGTGACGCGATGGCCCAGGTGGCCCAATTCGTAGCCGCCGGCGCTTGATAGAAGCATCGCCGCCCCGGCGGTTAAACCCACGACCACGATAACTATGGATACCCCATGACCGAACCGAATGCTTCCCACCAGGAAACCCTCGGCAAGCTCCTATCAGAGAACGGCCTGACACTCGAAAGCCGCTTCTACCGATACACCATGCCGGAGCATCTCGAATCCGGCGATGCCGCAGGCTCTCATAGGCTTTCCGCCAACACCGAACCTTCCGAAGCGGTGATCGACGTTTATGCCCAGGGGCACATTGTCCTGGCCGAACAAGTGGGGCCGGGGCTGGCTTTCGCCGAAAGCGTGGACAACGAGTGGCGGGGCGAGGGTCGGACGGCGGTAGAGGTCTCGCTGAAGGATGTCATCGACCAGGGAGGATTGATGTATCCAGTCGAGTCGATCATCACCGACCGGGTGTGGTACATGACGCTTCCGGCCGGCCATGTCGCTGTCCGCGTGGTCGAGTAGGCAGTAGTGTGGCGCCGAGTGTTGGTGGACCGCCTCAATACTCCAGGTCCATCACCCAGATATCACTCTCGTACTCGGAGATTGTGAAGTACAAGCGGTCTGGACCGACGGTCAGGGAACGGGTATTTGAGGCGGTGAGGGCCGTTAGAGCTGGGTCGTCAAACGCTACCAGCCTGGTCGGTTCACCCCCGGTAATCGGCATCGACCAGATGTCCCACTTGTCCGTTGGCCTGCCAAAGAAATACAACTCCGAGCCATCAGGCGAAAAACGCAGGTTCGAAATTGCCATCTGGGGATCAAATCGAGACACGGCCTCACCGGTCCTCGATACGATCACGAATTCCGATCCCGCCGTGCATACCAGGCTCTCGCCATCGGGGGCCCAGTCGGGGAAAAAGCATGGGAAATCTGTCAAGAGAACCGGATCGCCCCACACAGCTCCAGCTCTCTCCCTCGAAACAGTCCAAACAGCGAAGCGATCATTTAGCTGAGGACCGGGAGAGTTGTAGGCTATATGTAGACCATCCGGCGACCATGCCGGGTTGTTCTCAGGGAGGGGGGAGTCGACAATCACTCGTGGGTCGCCACCGCTGGCCGACACGACAAATATCGCATTCTTCTGGCTTGTTAACCCTGAGTAGAAGGCTATTTCAGTTCCATCAGGGGACCAGACGGGGATAAAGGCGGTCCCGGGTAGGTCTGCTATCAGTTGGGCATTACCGCCCTCCAGCGGCATGCGATAGATGTCAGAGTTACCAAGACGGCTCCCATCA